>CAZHGG010001122.1:0-2218 GCA_964531755.1 uncultured Polyangiaceae bacterium | reverse complement strand
CGGCGCGGGCGCGACCAGCGCGGAGGCGCAGGCCGAGAAGGCGGAGAGGACAAGCGCGAGCCCAGCGCGTCGCGCGCCGTGGACGGTTCGGGACTTCACCCCCAAGGTTTTCGGCCCCGCACCGCCGTCACGTCAAGGAGCGGTTCGGCCTGCCCGGTCGTTTTCGGGCCGCCTGGCGCGAATGTTTGGCCGCCCGTCGGCCGGCGTTGGTATACCGAACGGCTCGCATGGTCCGAGGCCTGCTCAAGACGATCCGCCCGCACCAGTGGGTCAAGAACCTGTTCGTGCTGGCGCCCATGTTCTTCCACCGCGACGTGTTCGTCTCGGCGGACGGCGTCCCCGCGCTGAACCTGGTCGTCACGGGGCGCGCGCTGCTCGCCACCTTCGTCTTTTGCCTGCTGGCAGGCGCGGTCTACACCATCAACGACCTCGTCGACGTCGAGCAAGACCGCATCCACCCCGTCAAGCGCGAGCGCCCCATCGCGAGCGGCGAGGTGCCCGAGAGCATGGCGAAGATGATGGCGGCCGGCCTCGTGGTGGTGTCGCTCGGCGTGGCCGTTCGCCTCGACGTGCGCTTCGCGGCGGTCGCGCTGGTCTATTTCCTCGAGAACCTCGCCTACAGCTTCAAGCTGAAGAAGGTGGCGTTCCTGGACGTGGGCCTCATCGCGTTCGGGTTCGTGCTGCGGGTGCTCGCGGGCGGGTACGCCACGCACACGCCGAAGATCTCCACCTACATGATCGCCTGCACGGCGCTCCTCGCCCTGTTCCTCGGCTTCGGCAAGCGCCGGCACGAGCTCGAGGGCGAGCACGCGGGCAAGCAGCGCTCGGCCCTCGAGGCCTACTCCAAGACCTCGCTCAACGTCGCGCTGGGCATCACCGGCACCGCCACGGCCATCACCTACGTGGCCTACACGCTCGACCCGGCCACGCGCGCGTTCTTCAAGTCGGACAGCCTCTGGATGACCGCGCCGTTCACCCTGTTCGGCATCCTCCGCTTCCTCATGCTCGTGTCGGGCAAGGCGGGCGCCGGCAAGCGCGCCGAGTCGCCCACGCAGGACATGCTCCGCGACATGCCGTTCGTGCTCAACCTGGTGCTCTGGGTGGTCGTGGTCGTCGCGGTGGTCTACCGGCTGCACCCGGCGGACTGACCGCGCTCGCGCTGGAGAGCGGCGTGCAGCCGCCTGCGCGGGCCCGGCGGCGTGAGAAGCCGCGTGCACACGGCGCTCACACGAGCGCGCGGGCTCGGAGGCGGTCCCTCGCGCCCTGGCGGAGGGCGAGCGTCACGAAGAGGGAGTCGAGCACAGCGACGAGGCTGAGCGTGTCGGCGAGGGCGCGCTCGGCCTCGATCGCCCGCGACGGGCTGCCGCTCACGTCGGTCATCATGATGCGGGTCGCGCGCGCGGCGACGCGCTCCCGGAACGCGCGGACGTGCCCGTTCCACGGGGCGTCGCGCTCGAGCCAGAGCGTCTCGTTGGGGGCGTAGAGCGCGCCGTCGCGCCAGGTCCAGCCGCGCTCCTCGAGGAGCGCGAGCACGAGGGCCTTGTCGGCCTCGGGGGACGACGACGGCGAGGCGGACGGCGGGCGCGCGGCGGGGCTCTCTTCGCGAGACGGGAGGTTCGCCGACGGGGGAATGGGGATCTCCTCCGCCACCACGGCCGGCCGGGGGACCCTACGTGTGGGCCGCTCGGTGTGATCGCGCTCTCCGCTGCGTGGGGCTTCGTTCATGCCCACGCCTAAGCAGAATCAATGCCAACATGATCCCCGCAGATTCTTGGCACTTCGCGCGCGAACTACGCCACTTGTGGCGCGCCACAAATGGCGTAATCACGCCACTTGTGGCGTAGTGGGCGTCAGCGCAGGTTCAGCGCCTTGACCTTCCGCACGAAGGTGCGGAGGGGCATGTTGAGGCGCTTCGCGGCCTCGGTCTGGTTGCCGGACGCCGCGGCCAGCGCCTCCGCGATGATCTTCCGCTCGAAGCTCTGAACGCTCGCGCGGAGATCACTGGCGGCGTCTGCGGGACGCCTCGCGGGGCGCGCCGCCGCCTCCGGGGGCCGCGCCTCCGCGCTCGGCGTCGTCACGTTCGGCGGCAGCTCGCCGAGGGTGATGGGATCGCGCGCGGACACCACGAGGGCGCGCTCGATGACGTTGCGCAGCTCGCGCACGTTGCCCGGCCACGAGTACGCGGTGAGCGCGGCGACCGCGGCGGGATCGAGCGTCC
>CAZHGG010001121.1:0-2222 GCA_964531755.1 uncultured Polyangiaceae bacterium | reverse complement strand
GGCGCGGGGCTCGACTTCGTGACGCTCGATCCCGACCGCAGGGTGCGCGCGTGCTCCTTCGCCGACGAGGGCATCCCCGCGGACACGGCGGACGACGTGCTCGACGTGTGGCGCCGCGAGCGCGCGCGCCTCGCGCAGCCGTCGCCGCGCCGCGGGTGCGCGCGAGGGCCCGAGGCCGCGGGCGCGCTCTCGGACGGTGTGCGCGTCTACCGGGCGTTCTCGGGCAACAACAGCGGCGACTGCGTGCTCGTGGGGCGCTTCGACGAGGCCGCTGACGCGCGCGCGTACGTCGACGCGCTCCTGCCGGGGTTCGCGGCGGGGGAGCGGTACTCCCAGGCGTGGGACGCGCTGCTGCGCGCCGAGGGCGTCACCCCGCAGCCGAACGAGTACGCGCCGGACGCCATGCTCGCGCTCGGCCGCGCCGTGCTGCTCCACACCGACTCCACCCTCGCCGACGACTACCCCTCGCTGCGCGAGCTGCTCTGGCGGCGCGGCGGGCGCGCGGTCTACAACGGCGTGCACGAGCACGGGCAGATCCAGCTCCTCGTGGGCCTTCGCGCGCCCGACCCCGCGCGCGCCCGCGCGGTCGCCGATGCGCGGCTCGAGGCCCCGTTCACCCGCCATGGCCAGGACGCGTACGGCGCCCTCCGGGTCTTCGGCCAGGGCGACGCCTCGCTCGACGCCTACGGGCGCGACCTCGCCGAGCTCGCGGCCTCCCTCGGGGCGACGATCGCCGGCGAGCTCGTCGCCGAGACCGACCTCTCCGTGCCGCGGCTCCTCCCTTCGCTCGGGCGCGGCCGCGACGGAGGGTCAGGGGCGTGGCTGTGGGCGCGGTTCTTCGACGAGCGGAGGGCTGCGGAGGCCGCCGCGCGGCTCTCGCCGGACGAGGGGCTCGTGGCCGCGTCCAAGCACAGCCTCCTGCTCCGGGTGGGGCGCGCCCGGCCGCGCCTCGCCGCGCGGCTCCAGCGCGCGGGGGCGAACGTGACGATCGTCGCGGGTGAGCGTGTGCGTGTAACCTGCACGTTTTACACGGGCTACCGTGAGCCCAAGCCGAGCCTCGAGCGCGTGCGGGCGGGGCTCCGCGCCGAGGTCGAGGAGCCGTTCGACGCCAGGCTGTCGTTCGAGTCTCCGGTGGTGACGCTCGTGACGGCGGACCCCGGCCGCGCGCTCACCGCCGCCGCGCGCGTCGCCGAGGCCCTCGGCTGCGCGCTCTGGCCGCGGGTCGGCCCCGTCGACGTGCCCGCCGCGGCGCTGCGCCGCGTCCGCGACGACCTCGTGGCGCTCTCGGCGCCGAAGCGACGGGGCTGAGCGTGGGTCGATGGAGACACTCGGTTCGATAGTGGGGTACTATCGGGCCATGTCCGCGAGGAGCGCGCGTTGAGCGCCGGGCCGCACCCCTTCACGCTGCGCCAGCTCCAATACGTGGTGGCGGTCGCCGACGAGCTGTCGTTCCACCGCGCCGCCGCCCGCTGCCGCGTGTCGCAGCCCACGCTGAGCGCGCAGCTCGCGCAGGTGGAGGGCGCCCTCGGGGTGCCGCTGTTCGAGCGCGGCGGGGGCCGCGTGCTGGTGACCGAGGCCGGGCGCGAGGTGGTCGAGCGCGCGCGGCGGCTCCTCGTCGGCGCCGACGATCTCGTCCAGGCGGCCCTGCGCATCCAAGATCCGCTGTCGGGCACCGTGCGCCTCGGCGTCATCCCCACGGTGTCACCCTACCTGCTCCCCTCGGCGACGCCGAAGCTGCGCAAGCGCCTGCCGCGCCTGCGTGTCGCCTGGCTCGAGGAGAAGACCGACGTGCTCGTGCGCAGGCTGCGCGACGGCGAGCTCGAGGGGGCCGTGCTCGCCCTCGAGGCCGAGCTCGGGGACGCAGACCGCGACCTCGAGCGCGCCGTGATCGCGAAGGACCCCTTCGTGCTCGTGACGCCGCCCGGGCACGCGCTCGCCAGGCCGGCGAAGAGCGACGTCGCGGTCGCGCAGGCCGAGCTGCGCGGCGAGGAGCTGCTCCTCCTCGACGAGGGCCACTGCTTCCGCGAGCAGGCCCTGGAGGCCTGCGGCGCGGCGCGCGTGCGCGAGGGCGAGTTTCGCGCGACGAGCCTCTCGACCCTCGTGCAGATGGTCGCGGGCGGGGCGGGGATCACGCTCCTGCCGGCCCTCGCCGAGGCGGTCGAGGCGCTGCGCGCGCGGCTCTGCGTGCGGCCGCTCCGCGGGCCGGGGGCTTTCCGCACGCT
>CAZHGG010001120.1:0-2222 GCA_964531755.1 uncultured Polyangiaceae bacterium | reverse complement strand
CCCGCGGGACCCGGTGGGGGCGGCGGCGGCGGCGCCGCTTGGGTGGTGGCGGGCGCCTCGGCGGGGCGGGGCGGCGCCTGGCAGCCGACGGCGAGCAGCCCAAGTCCGACAAGGGCGGCGGTGACCTTCAACATGGAACCTCCTGAGGCAACGACCCAGCGAGCGTATCACTCGGCGCCTCAGGCGCGAGGTGGGCGAGGTCGGGACCGCGTGCGCCCGGCGCTCGGAGCGAATCACGCGTGGTCAGTGTGATACAAATTGTGTCGCTTGTGTGAAATTGAGCTCCAGGGCTTGCAGTGTATCACGCACGTGATACATTCATTCCCGTGACACACGAACCCGAGAGCACCGCCCCCGAATCCGACGCGACGCCCGCCGAGGAGGCGTCCCCCGAGAGGAAGGAGCGGGTGCTCCACACGCGCGTCCCGGCGGTGCTCGAGCGAGAGCTCAAGCGCTTCGCCGAGAACCTCCGGATGCCGGTCTCGAACCTCGTGCGCACTATCCTCGAGGACGCGGTCGCCGCGGCCGACAAGGCCGGGGAGGGCGTCGAGGGCCAGCTCAAGCGTATGGCCTCGCACCTCGAGGAGGAGCGCAAGCGCCTCCACGATCGCCTCGCCGACGCGCGCAACAAGGAGCTGCTCGCGAGCGCCGTCGCGTTTCAGCCCGTGCGCCTCGCCAAGCCCACGGCCTGCGCCCAGTGCGGCCGGGCCTGCGCCGCGGGCGAGCAAGCCCACCTCATCGTCGGCGAGCCCGACTCCCGCGAGCGCGCCTTCGTGTGCGCCGCGTGTGTCCCGCCCGCCTGAGCCTCGCACACCTCTCCCTCCAACCAGGAGCGCATCATGAACACGAACCCGTCCGAGTCGTCCGCCGTCGATCCCACGCCCGAGGTCCTGCCCCCCGAGAGCCCCGCGCCCGCCGCCACCGAGGGCTCTCTGCCCGACGCCGTCGCCACCTGGGCCGCCTTCGCCCTCCGCGTCGGCGGCGCGGCCCTCGATCGCACCGCGTTCGTGCAGCGCGAGCTCGGCCACGCGCTCGAGCGCACCTCGGCCATGCTCTCCACGTTGGCCGACGACGTCGAGCACCGTCACCCCAAGGCCTGACACACCGCGCGACGCGGCTCGACCCGACCCCGCGGAGACGCAGGGCCGGGTCGACGCGCGTCGGAGCGCGGAGGCTCAGCTCATCGAAGCGAACGAGGCGCCGAGCTTCCCGAGCGCCCCGGTCGCCATCGCGGGGATGCCCGTGATCTTCGACTGCGCGTCGCTCACCGCCTTGGACGCCTCGGCCTGGGCCGTCTTCACGGCCGCGAGGTCGCCGTTCGCCTTGGCCTTGGTCTCGCCGTTGGCGAAGGGGCTCGAGATCGCGAGCGTCGCGCTGGTCGACACCTTCGTGGCGAGCACGGGGATCTTCGCGGTCGCCGCGGCGAGCTTCGGGGTCATCGCGGCGGCCTTCTCGGGGACGGCCTTGAGCTGGGCGACGACGTCCTTCAGCTTGTTCAGCGCCGCCTCGACCTCGGCCTTCGCCTCGGCGCTGACGTCGCCCTTCAGCTCCACCTTCACCGTGCCGTTGTCGAACGTGGCCTTCGCCAGCGAGGCGAGCTCGCCCGCGTTGATGCCGTGGCGCTTGGGGATGCTCGTGAGCTGCTCGATCACGGCGCCGACGTCGTCGATCGGCTTCGTGAGCGCGGAGAGCTCCGCGTTGATCTCCTTCGGCATCGCTTGGAGCTCCTCGAGCGCCGAGACCTCCGCCTTCTCACCAGAGGGGGACTTCGCCTCGCCGCTGCCCCCGCACCCCGTGATCCCGCCGAGGCCGAGCGCGAGGAGGGTGGACGCGAGCACGAGGAACGGGACCGAACGACGTCGCAACATGGCATTCTTCCTGGGTAAAATGGAGGGGCGGATCGACGTGACCGCGCCGCCGACGAGCCCGACCGCGCGCTCGCCGTACACCCGCCACGTACGGGTGCCCGCGCCAAAGCTTCCCTCCGCCGCAGCCGCGCCCTGCGCCAGTGGTGGTAGCGTGGGGAGCGTCGTGCGAAGGTCCTCGCCCCACCGCCTCCGCCAATCGCTCGGCCTGCTCGCCGGTCTCGCGGGGCTCGCGTCTGCGTGTCACGAGGCCCCCTCCCACCCGACGACCCCGAGGGCCGCCCCGCGCCCCACCGCGCCCGCCGCGCGCCCGGCGCCGCCTCCCGCGCGCCCCCCTCGGCCGCCGCCCACGCTGCT
>CAZHGG010001119.1:0-2224 GCA_964531755.1 uncultured Polyangiaceae bacterium | reverse complement strand
GCCGGGCCCCCGGCCTCCTCGCGAGGCTCCGCGGGCCGCTCGCGGTGGCGCCTGAGGACGCGTGCGCCGCGCTGCTCGCGAAGGGCTACGTGTCGATCGAGCGCGGGCGCTGCCCGAACGGCGCGGGCGTGCTCGTGCTCGCGAGGGCACCCGACCCAGCCGCGCCGGCCGCGCCCTGAAGCGCCCGCCCCGCGGCTCAGGGGACGAGCAGCACCTTCCCGCGCGCCTTGCGATCGTGCAGGTAGTGGTGAGCGGCGGGGGCCTCGTCGAAGGAGAACGTGCGGTCCACGAACGGGGAGATCTGCCCGTCCTCGGCCATCTTCACGAGCGCGTCGAACTGCTCAGTGAGCTGCTCGAGCCGGTCGAAGAGGTGGCCCATGTTGCAGCCCGTGACCGTGCGGTTCTTGTCCATGAGATCCATCGGCGAGAACTTCGGCGTGCGGAGGAGCGCCATCGCCGCGGTCCAAAGACTGCGCGTCTTGCCCGAGCCGGCGGCCGACATGCCGAAGCAGCACAGGCGGCCGTTCTTCTCGAGCATCGCGTAAGCCTTCTTCCACGACTCACCACCCACGGGGTCGAGCACGAGGTCGAAGCCCTTGTCGCCGAGCAGGCCGCGCGCCTCGGCGTACACGTCGCCCGCCGAGTCGAGCGGGTGCTCGCACCCCTTCTCGCGCAAGAACTCGTGCTTGCCCTTCGACGCGGTGCCGTACACCACGGCGCCGCGCGCGCGCGCGAGCTCGAGGGCGGCGAGGCCCACACCGCCCGCCGCGGAGTGCACGAGCACGCGGGCGCCGCGGCGGAGATTCCCGGTGTAAATCATCATGTTGTAGGCGGTCAGGTACGCGACGGGCATCGCGGCGGCCTGCTCGAACGACATGGCCGATGGCATGCGAAACGCCTGCGCCGCGGGCACCACGAGAGTGTCCGTGTAGCCGCCGAACTTCGGCATCGCGAAGACCCGCGCGCCCTCTTCGAGGCGTGCGCCCTCGCCCACGCGGTCAACGACCCCCGAGACCTCGTAGCCCACCACGCACGGCAGCGGCGGCGCGTCGGGGTAGAGGCCCACGCGCGCCATGAGGTCGGCGAAGTTGATTCCGCACGCCTTGACGCGCACGCGCACCTCCCCGGGCCCAGGCTCGGGGTCCGGCGCCTCCCGGACCTGCAACACCTCGGGAGCGCCCGCCTTCGTGATCCAGACCTGCCTCATGGCGGCGATGGTACGTGGCCGGGCGCGCCGGGGGCGAAAATGACGCGAGCGGGCGCAAAAAACGCGGCGAGCCCGACCTCACGGAGGCCAGGCTCGCCGAGCGACGCCGCGCGGGCGGCTACTTGCCTTCGGAGACCTTCTTCAGCGCCGTGCTGAGCTTCTCGGCGCGCTGGAGCATGCCGGGCTTCGCCTCGGTGACGACGTTCTCCTGGGGCTTCTCGCCGTTGATGTCGCTCACGACGTGGCTGAGCTGCGATACGAGCTGCGCGATCTTGCCCGTGACCTCGCTCGGGAAGTTCTTCGTGATCGACGCGGGCGCGATGTAGAGCGCCGCGGGCTTGGAGAGGTCACCGCCCGAGTACTTCGGGACCTCCACCTTCTGTCCGGCCGTCACGTCGATCGCCTTGAACTTGTCGGGCAGCGTGATGTTGGGCGGCGTGATCGGGAGGGGCGCGTCGAGGGGAGCCAGAATCCCGTAGTAGTTACGGCCCGGATCCTGACGGCCGAGCAGCACGACGAAGCCGAGGCTGGGCTTGTCGGCCTGCTGGAAACCCTCGGTGATCGGCTTCTGGAGGGCGTTCAGCAGGTTGATGATGACGAGCTTGCGGTCGTTCAGCGACTGCACCGACGTGATGAACTCGATGAGCCCGGACGTAGTGTCCGCGGAGAAGCCGCTGAAGCGGACGCCGGCGAGCTTGCCGCCGTCGAAATCGACGTTCATGCCGCCAAGCTCGCTGGCGAGCTTGTCGGGGAACTTCTTGTCCGTGATGAGGGCCTTCCTGCCCTCGTCGAGCTTCTTCGCGAGCTTGTCGAGGGTGTCCTTCGACTTGTCGATGTCGCCCGCGAGGCTGAGGGCGTCAGCCTGGGCCTTCTTGCGGCCCGAGCTCGCCTCGCCGCTCATGCCCGCGACGTACCCGACCAGACCCAGGATGACGGCGAGCACGGCGCCGATCATGATGCCCTTCTTGGTGCCGCCCTTCGCCGCCTCGTGCACGGCCGCCTCGTCGACCTCGATGC
>CAZHGG010001118.1:0-2230 GCA_964531755.1 uncultured Polyangiaceae bacterium | reverse complement strand
CTCATCGATCGTCAGCAGTTGGAGGGGATTTGGCAGTTCGGACATACGAGCACCGCGCGGCGCGCTCATGGAGCTGCCGCAGGAGGTGCTCGAGCGGGGACGAAATGAGGGCGTTGCGCCCTCGGGCTCTCGAGCCGGTTCGTCCTCCACCGGCTCATGAAGAAGCTCCGCGGCGGCGGCTGAGCGGGCCGCCGCGGCTCGCCCTAACCCCCGAGCCCCTCGAGCATCGCCAGCAGGTTGTCGCCGTGCTCGCCCATCTTGGCGAGGCTCGCGGCCGTTTCCTCCTTTACGTCGAACGCCTCGAGCAGGTCGGCGGGGATGTCGGAGAGGAAGCGGCTCGGCGTGCGGGGCGTCGGCTTGCCTCGCAGCGCGCGCGCCTTGCACTTGGAGAGCACGAGCTTCTCGCGCGCGCGGGTGATGCCCACGTAGAAGAGCCGCCGCTCCTCCTCGATGTCTTGCTGGCTCGCGTCGGTGACCCGCGCCTCGAGCGTGCGCGTGTGGGGCAGGAAGCCCTCCTCGACGCCGATGAGGAACACGTGGTCGAACTCGAGCCCCTTCGACCCGTGCAGGGTGGAGAGCGTCACGCGGTCGCTCGTGTCCTCCTCGTCGTCCGCGAGGTTCAGGGTGAGCGCCTGGAGGAACGCCATGAGCTCCCGCTCCGCGGTCGCGTCGTCGCCCTTCTCCCGCACGCGCACCTCGCGCTTCTCGAAGGTGCGGAGGATCGACTCCAGGTTGCCCTTCCGCCGCGCGGCCACCTGGGGCGACGTGGAGGACGCGTCGAGGTCCGCGTAGATGCCTACGGCCTCGCAGAGCTCTCGGCCCGCGACGCTCGCGGGGGCGCGGTCGACGACGAGCCGCTTGCGCAGCTGGCCCACGGCCCGCTCGAGCTTCTTGCACCCCTCGCGCGCCGCCGAGGGCACGCCGTCGAGGGCGTCGACGCGCTCGATCGCCTGCCAGAGCGTCCACCCCTTCGCGACGGCGTGGAGGCCGAGCCGCTCCACGCTGGTCTCGCCGATGCCCCGGGGCGGATAGTTCAGCACGCGGCGGAGGCTGATCTCGTCGGAGCGGTTCAGCGTGACCTTCAGGTAGGCCAGCAGGTCCTTGACCTCCTTGCGCTCGAAGAACTGCTGTCCGCCCACCATGCGGTAGGGCACGCCGCGCTCGCGCAGGGCCTCCTCGATGAGCTTCGCTTGGCCGTTCGAGCGGTAGAGCACCGCCGTGTCCCTCGGGCGCACGCCGGCCTCTTTCGTGAGCCGCGCGAGCTCGCGCCCCACGTACGCCGCCTCGGCCTCGGGGCTGGGCGCGGTGGCGAGCCCCACGATCGGTCCACCGGCCTTCTCGGTGAAGAGCACCTTCTTATGCTTCACGTCAGCGCGCTTGGCGATGACGGCGTTGGCCACGGCGAGCACGGGCGCGCGTGAGCGGTAGTTCTGCTCGAGCTTCACCACGACGGCGCCCGGGAACTGCTCCTCGAAGTCGAGGATGTTCCGCACGTTCGCGCCGCGCCACGCGTAGATCGACTGGTCGTCGTCCCCCACGACGCAGATGTTCTGGTGGTCGCCGGCGAGCAGCCGCAGGAGCGCGAGCTGCGCGCCGTTCGTGTCTTGGTACTCGTCGACCAGCAAGAACCTGTATTGTGCACGGTATTTCTCGAGCACGTCCGGCTTCTCGCGGAAGATGCGCGCCACCTCGCACACGAGGTCGTCGAAGTCGAAGGCCCGGAAGCCACGCAGCGCGGCCTGGTAGCGCGGGTACACGCTCGCTGTGATGCTGTCGTACTCGTCCTCCACCGGGGCGAGGTCGACGCGGTCGCGCAGCTCCTCGGGCGAGAGGAAGGCGTTCTTCGCGTTCGAGATGCGGGTGAGGATGGCGGCGGCGTCGTACCCGCGCTCTCGGCTGCTGCGCGACAGGATGTCCTTGACCGTGGAGAGGCAGTCGCCCTGGTCGAAGATGGTGAACGTGCCGCCGAGCGAGCGCTTCTCCCGCGTGAGCACCGAGAGCCCGAACGAGTGGAAGGTCGAGACGGTGAGCCCCTTCGCCGCGCCCGCGTTCTTGCGCTCGCGCAGCACGACCTCCACGCGCTCGGCCATCTCGGCCGCGGCCTTGTTGGTGAACGTGAGCGCCACGATGGCGTGGGAGGGCACGCCGCGCTCCACCATGCGCGCGATGCGCTGCGTGATGACGCGGGTCTTGCCGGAGCCTGCGCCCGCGAGCACGAGCAGCGGCCCTT
>CAZHGG010001117.1:0-2232 GCA_964531755.1 uncultured Polyangiaceae bacterium | reverse complement strand
CGGGCCCCCCATCCGGGCCGTGCCGTTCATGCGCGCGGTGCCGCCCGGGCCCGCGCTGCCCGGGTCGTCGGGCGCGCGTCCAGGCAGCGCCGTCCGGGTCGTCGCCGCGCGTAACCGCGCCTTCTCCTTCGCGATTTGCATCGCGTGCGCCATGACGTCGAACGTGCCGCCGGCGTCGCTCGCCGCGGTCTGGTAGACGATGTCGTCGCTGTACGCGGCCGAAGCGCCCGGGCGCGTCTGACCGCGGTAGGTGGGGTTGAGCGCCCGCCGCGCCGCCTCGAGCACCTCCTGGGGGGGGCCGCCCGGCACCGTGTGCTGGTCGAGCTCGCCCACCGTGATGGGCGCCTCGTACAGCGGGGGGATCGCGAGCAGCTCCTCCTGGGTCATCGCCGCGACGTCGCTCGGCGGCGCCGAGCGCGCGGTGGCCTCGGGGCACTCGAGGAGGCGGTTGGCCAGGAGCTCGGCCCCGGGGCGCCTGGCGGGGTCCAGCGCCAAGGTGTCGGTCACCGCGAGCGCGAGCGCGTCGCTCACGCGCGGTCCCACGTCCGACACGAGGGGCGCTGGCACAGTGACCCGGTGCAGGGGGTTGGGGAAGTCGTCGTAGGCGCGCTTGCGCGTGAGCATCTCGAAGGCCACGAGGCCGAGCGCGAACACGTCCATCTTGGGGTCGACGGGCCGGCCGAGGATCTGCTCGGGCGCCGAGTAGAGCGGCGTGCCGCAGTAGCCCTCGGGCGTGGGGTCGCTCACGAGCTTCATCACGCCAAAATCGAGCAGGATGGCGCGTATCTCGCCCCGGTCCTTGAAGATGAGGATGTTGTCGGGCTTCACGTCGCGGTGCACGACGCCTCGGGCGTGGACGGCCTCGAGGCCCGCGGCGAGCTGCACGAGGATGGGGATCACCACGGCGGGCGGGAGGGGCGCTTTCTTGGCGATGAAGCTCGCCAGGCTGACCCCCTCGACCTTCTCCATCACGTAGAACGGCGTGCCCTCGTCCAGGCGCCCCGCCTGGAGCACGCGCACGACGTTCGGGTGCTGGAGCTTCGCGAGCACCTTCGCCTCCCGCACGAACCGGTCGACCAGGCCGGCGTGCGCCCGCGCGATCTCCGGGAGCAGCAGCTTGACCACCCGCGTGACGCCGAGGTTTTGGTCCTCGACCTCGTACACCTCGCCCATCGCGCCGATGCCCAGGCAGCGGAGCACCCGGAAGGCCTGCGGCCCCGCGCGGAGAACGTCCCCGCGCGCGTAGGTCGCGCCGGACCTGGCGGAGCTCGAGTCGCTGGAGGAGGCGGGGTGGGTCGTCGAGAGCATGGCGCGTGGCGGACTCGGTCGCGTGGCGTGGCCTCCACTCGGCCCGAGCGCGCGCGGGTGAGGTCGCCCTCTCGTTCGGAGGCTATCGGCCCGGCGGGGTCGCCGCAACGGAACGCGCCGCGGCGCCGCGAGTCCGCCGAATGCGTCGCGGCTCGAGTTCCTGCGCCGCGTGTTCGACTTCCCCCGTGCGAGGCGTCTACACTTCGCCTCGGGCGCGCGCCGCCCTCGCACCATGGACCCTCGCAAGACGAAGCCCTTCCCCGGCGAAGAGAACCTGCCGAGCGAGCTGCTCGACACGGCCCCCGGGCGCCCCGCGGTCTTGAAGGGCGGACACGACCTGCCGGCCGCCGAGCCCCCCGTGCCGGACGGCTACTTCGACGAGCTGCTCGACGCCGCGAAGGGCACCCCCGCGATCCCCGAGCGCCCCGACTCGGCTGGCGCGAAGAGCGCGCGCTTCTCGGGCGGCGCGGGCGTGCCCCAGCGCGCGCGGGACCAGACCCTCCCGACCGGCGAGGTGCTGGTCGAGCCCGTGCCGCCCGCGGAGGCGCGCGCGCACGCGCAGGCCACCGCGAACCCCTCGCGCGAGGTCGACCTCGAGGCCTTCGTTCGGAACGCCGAGGTGAGGCGCGCGGCGACGGTCCCCTCGCTCCGCCTGCGCGAGGCGGAGGAGCAGCAGGGACGCCGGCGTCGGGGCCTCGTGGGGCTCGCCGCCGGGGCGATCGTGGCGGCCTTCCTGGTGAGCGCGCTCTACGTATACAAGAACAGAAACGAGGGCTTGGCGCCGAGTGGAGCTCCCGCGCCGAGCGCGTCGGTCGCCGTGATCGCGCCGCCCGTGACCCCGCCCGCGACCCCGGCGCCCGCCGCGCCCGCGCCGAGCGCGCCCGCGCCCTCGTCGCCTCCGCCGTCGGCCACGTCGGCCACGTC
>CAZHGG010001116.1:0-2238 GCA_964531755.1 uncultured Polyangiaceae bacterium | reverse complement strand
AGGAGGAGCACCCCCGCCGTGTCCGCGCGGTGCGCCCCCGGCTCGAGCTTCAGGATCGCGGCGCCCGCGAGGATGAGCGCGATCGCGCCCGCGGCGTGGCGGCCGAGGTGCTCGCGGAACGCGAGGACGGCGAGCGCGATGGTGAAGGGCGCTTCGAGGTTCAAGAGCAGCGTGCCCGTGACGGCGCTGGTGCGCTGGAGCCCGAAGAGCATCAGGAGCGGCCCCGCGACGCCGCCCGCCGCGACGAGGACCGCGAGCCTCGGCAGGTCGCGACCTTCGAGCGGCGCCTCCGCCGTCGCCGGACGCAGGCGCCGGTAGAGCGTGATCGCGAGGCCCGCGCCGAGGTAGAGGAGCCCGGCGAGCACCTGGGGCGCCACGTCCCCGAGGAGCCGCTTCGCGAGCGGCGCGGAGACGCCGAAGAGCGCGGCGGCGAGGAGCCCGAGCGCGGCCCCCTTCGGTGCCCCTTCGCCCCTCATGTGCCCTCCACGGTCGCAGGCGCGGGCTCCAGGCCGGGCCGGTGCGGCCTCCGCGCGAGCTCGCCGAAGCGGCGGTAGAGCGCGGGGACGATGAACATGTTGAGCACCGTCGAGGAGAGGAGCCCGGCGAGGATGACGACTCCCATCGGGGCCTGGATCTCGCTCCCCGGACGCCCCGCCGCGAGCGCGAGGGGGACGAGCCCGAGGCCCGCCGCGAGGGCCGTCATGAGGATCGGGACGAGGCGTTCGAGCGCGCCCCGGCGCACCGCTTCGTCGACGTCCGCCACGCCTTCCACCTCGACGAGGTGGCGCACGTGCGCGACGAGCATGATGCCGTTCCGTGTCGCGATCCCGAAGAGGGTGATGAAGCCGACGAGCGAAGCGACCGAGAGCACCGCCCCCTCCAGGTAGACGCCACCGACGGCGCCCACGAGCGCGAGCGGGAGGTTCAGCATGACGAGGAGCGCGTCGCGCGCCGAGCGGAACGCGAGGGCGAGGAGCGCGAAGACCCCGAGGATCGCGAGGGCCCCCACGAGGAGGATGGTGCGCGTCGCGCCCTCGGCGCTCTCGAACTGCCCGCCGTACACGACCCGGTAGCCCGGCGGCAGCGGCACGGCGCGCCCCACCGCGGCGCGGAGGTCGGCGACGACGCCGCCGACGTCGCGCCCGGCGACGTTGCAGCTCACGACGAGCCGCCGCTCGACGCCCTCGCGGCCGATCTCGTGTGGGGCGCGGTCGCGGCGCACGTCGGCGAGCGCCCGGAGGGGCACCTGCGCGCCCCGCGGGGTCAGGATGAGCGCGTCGCCCAGGGACTCGACCGAGGGGGCGCGCGCCGGGTCGAGGCGCGCGACCAGTTCGAAGACGGCGCCGCCCTCCGTCACCTCGGAGACCGCGTGGACCCCCGTGGTGACCTCGAGCGCGCCGGCGACGTCCGCGACGCGGAGCCCCTGGCGGGCGATGGCGGCCCGGTCGAAGCGGACCCGCGCGAAGGGGATGTCGGACTGCTGCTCGCGCGCGAGGTCGACCACCCCCGGCACGCCGCGCATCGCGGCCTCGACGTCCGCGCCGAGGCGTCGGAGCTCGGCGAGGTCGGGGCCGAAGACCTTGACCGCGATGCTCGCGCGCGTGCCCGAGAGCATGTGGTCGATGCGGTGGCCGATGGGCTGGCCGATCGTGACGTTGAGCCCGGGGAGGATCGAGAGGTCGCGCCGGAGCGCGTCGAGGAACGCCGCTCGGGAGCGCCCGGTCTCGCGCAGGCTCACGTCGATCTCCGAGGCGTGGACGCCCTGGGCGTGCTCGTCGAGCTCGGCGCGCCCCGTTCGGCGGGCCACCGACGCCACCTCACGGTGCCGCAGGAGGATCTGTTCGACGCGGCGACCCATCGCGTCGGAGGCCGCGAGCGAGGTGCCGGGGATCGTCACGGTTGCGATCGTGAGGGTGCCCTCGCGGAACTCGGGAAGGAAGGAGCGCCCCGTGAACGCGAGCGCGACCGCGGCTCCGGCGAGGAGGAGGATCGATGCTGCGACCAGGGCCCCCCAGCGGCGGAGCGCGATGTCGAGGAGCGGGGCGTAGCGCGCCTTGAGCCAGGTTGTGAGGCGCGGCTCGTGCCCGCGGGTGACGGCCTTCGAGCCGGGCAGGAGGAGCGAGCAGAGCGCCGGGGTCACGGTCACCGCGACGACTAGCGACGCCACGAGCGAGACCACGTATGCGAGGCCGAGCGGCTGGAGGAGCCTCCCCTCGACGCCCGTGAGGAAGAAGAGCG
>CAZHGG010001115.1:0-2240 GCA_964531755.1 uncultured Polyangiaceae bacterium | reverse complement strand
GCCGGCCCCGCCCGTCGAGACCCCCGACGCGCCGTTCCGGGCCCAGCCGCCGCCCAAGGGCGACGTCGCCCGCGCCTTCACGCCGCCGGAGGTGCGCGAGCGCGCGCTCAAGAACGGGATTCGCGTCCTCTTCGCCCCGCACCCGGTCGGCACCGTGAGCGTCACGCTCGTCGTGAAGGCGGGGCAGGGCGACGCGCCGCGCGCGCGGCCGGGGGCGCTCTCGTTCCTCGGGGCGATGCTCGAGCAAGGCACGAAGACCCGCTCGGCGCTCAAGCTCTCCGACGAGCTCGAGGCCATCGGCGCACACGACCACGCCGCCTTCGGCTGGGACTCGGGCGCCGTCGGCGTCGACGTCCTCCGCGAGCACCTCGACAAGGCGCTCGAGCTCATGGCGGACGTGGTCCAGAACCCCACCTTCCCGGCCGACGAGTTCGAGCGCCTCCGCGCGCGCCGGTTGGCGGGCGTCTTGGCCGAGAAGAACAGCCCGCAGAGCATGTTGCGGAACGCGCAGGCCGCGGCCCTCTACGGCCGGGCGCACCCGTACGGCCACTCGCTCACGGGCCAGGCCGCCGACCTGAAGGCGGTCACCGTCGCCGAGCTCACCCGGCTGCACCGCGAGCTCTTCGTCCCGAGCCTGCTCACCCTGGTCGTGTCCGGCGGCGTCAGCGAGGCCACGCTCCTCCCGTCGCTGGAGCGCGCCTTCGGTTCCATGAAGGGCCCGCGCCGGGCCCGCACCGCGGTGCCGACGCTCCCCGCGGCGAAGGGCGCGAGCGAGGAGCCTCGGCTCGTGGTGGTCGACAAACCCGGGGCCGCGCAGTCGCAGATCCTCGTCACGCAGGTCGGCGTCGCCGCCGACGTGGCCGATCGCGACGCCCTCATGGTGATGAACGCGATCCTCGGGGGCATGTTCTCGAGCCGCATCAACCTCAACCTGCGCGAGAAGCACTCCTACACCTACGGCGCGCGCTCGGGCTTCGCGATGCGCCGAGGCGCGGGGCCGTTCGACGCGGGCGCCGCGGTGGTGACAGACAAGACGGTCCCCGCGCTGCGGGAGGTCTTCGTCGAGCTCGAGGCGATGCGCGCGACCGAGGTCACCGAGGCGGAGCTCGCGGGGGCGAAGGACGCGCTCATCCAAGGCCTCCCAGCCCGCTTCGAGACCGCCCGAGACGTCGTCAACGCGCTCACCGACGTGGTCGTCTACGACTGGCCCAAGGACGAGTACGCGACCCGGGTCGCGCGGCTCTCGAAGGTGACCGCGGCCGACGTGAAGCGCGTGGCGGCGCAGCACCTCACGCCGCGCAAGATGAAGGTCGTCGTCGTGGGCGACTACACGAGGCTCAAGGACGACCTCGAGTCGATGCACCTCGGCGAGGCCGCCATGCGCGACGCCTACGGCGACCCCGTCGCTCCCGCGGCGGTCGCCACGCCCGTGACGGCGCGCGCCAAGCCCCCGACGGCCCCGTAGCGCCCCCGCCTGCCCCGCGCGCGACGCCCGGCCCGCCGCGGGGCAGGTGTGGTAGCCTCGCCGGCGACGATGCAGCCCCACGCGCTCCCTGTTCGACTCCAGCAGCTCGCCCGCACCCTCGAGTCGCGGTTCCTCGGCAAAGACGAGGTGATTCGTCTGTTGCTCATCGCCGTGGTCGCGGGCGAGCACGCCGTCCTCGTAGGGCCGCCCGGCACGGCGAAGTCGGCGCTGATTCGCATGTTCGCGAAGCTGATCCAGGCGCAGTACTTCGAGTACCTGCTCACGCGCTTCACCGAGCCGAACGAGATCTTCGGCCCCGTCGACATCGCCGCGTTCCGCGAGGGGCGCTACCAGCGGCGCACCGAGGGCATGCTGCCGACGGCAGAGATCGTGTTCCTCGACGAGGTCTTCAAGTCGAACTCGGCGATCCTCAACTCGCTCCTCACGCTGCTGAATGAGCGGCGCTACTCGAGCGGCGGCGTCTCGCTCAAGTGCCCGCTCCTCTCGTGCTTCGGGGCGTCCAACGAGGTGCCCTCCGACGAGACGCTGACGGCCATCTTCGACCGGTTCTTGCTGCGGATCCGCAGCGACAACCTCGACGCCTACCACTTCCAGGACCTGCTCACGAAGGGGCTCCAGAACGAGGTGATGGGCATCACGGAGCAGCCCGTGCAGGCGATCGCCTCGGCCCGCGAGATCTACGATCTGCACCGCGCGTCGGCCCAGCGGATGATGTTCTCGGAGGAGTTCTTCAGCCAGTACAAGGGCCTCGTCT
>CAZHGG010001114.1:0-2240 GCA_964531755.1 uncultured Polyangiaceae bacterium | reverse complement strand
GACTACTTGAAGGACATCTCCGAGAAGAGCGGCATCCAGAGGGGCAATTTCACGCCCACCCCCGCGACCCCCATCCCCATCAACGACCACAGCCGCCTCGCGCTGGTCGACGTGGACGGCGACGGCTGGGACGACGCGGTGATGCACTCGCTCTTCCCGAACCCGCAGAAGGGCATCCCGTTCGAGCACCTCATCTTCCGCAACAAGCACGACGGCACCTTCGAGGACATCTCCGAGACCTCGGGGCTGCGGGCCGTCCAGGCAGGCTTCCTCGTGTTCGCCGACGTCGACAACGACGGCGACCAAGACTGCTTCGCGGGTCTCGACATCGACCTCGCCGGCCAGACCAGCGTGGTGCTGCTGAACGACGGGAAGGGCCACTTCACGCCCAAGCCCTCGAGCGGGGTCGAGGGCGTGAAATACGTGGCGAACGCGGTGTTCGCCGACTTCGACAACGACGGAAAGGTCGACCTCTTCCTCGGCAACGGCCAGACCACCTACTCGGCGAAGAATACGCTGCTGCTCGGCAAGGGCGACGGCACCTTCACCGACGTCACGAGCGAGCGCCTGCCCGGGGTGCCGGCCCAGCCCACCGACGGGCTCGTGGCGTGCGACTACGACGACGACGGCGATCTCGACGTCTTCGTGTCGACCTACGGGGTGAGCGTCCGCAACGGCTGGAACCAGCTCTGGGAGAACGACGGCGCCGGGCGCTTCACCAACGTCGCGGCGGAGCGTGGGTTTGCCGCGCTGGCGACAGGCAACTATTACAACCCGCGCACCGGCAACGGGAAGGACCCGCAGCCCGTCGCGCCGGACAAGATCGTAGGCAGCAACGGCTTCGGCATCGACTGCGCCGACGTCACGGGCGACGGCCTCCCCGACGTCTGGCTCGCCACGATCAGCCACGCCGACGGCGCCGACGACAGCCGGCTCTGGAGCGATCCCAGCCAGCTCCTCGTCAATCAAGGGAAGGCGGCGGGCTTCTCGTTCGCCAACGAGTTTCTCGCGCGCGGCCTCCCGTACAACGAGGGCGACATCGACGCGGCGATCGTGGACTTCGACAACGACGGGCGCCTCGATCTCTCGGTGACCCGCACCGACAAGTACGAGGCGAGCTTCTCCGACCCGCAGCAGAAGGGCTACTTCGGGCTCTTCCACCAGGGCGGCGACGGCGCGTTCACGAGCGTCGGCCTCGCGTCGGGCGTGAACGACACGGCTGCCGGCGGCAAACGCGGCAAGGCCGGCCAGAACCTCGCCTGGGCCGACCTCGACCACGACGGCGATCCCGATCTGCTCTTCGGCGCGCGCGACCAGGGCGGCGGGCGCGCCAACCTCTTGTTCGAGAACACCCTCGGCCAGAACAACACCTGGCTGGCGCTCCAGGTCCGCGGGGACGGCGTGAAGGTGCACGGCGACGCGTTCGGCACGAAGGTCACCGTGCGCGTCGGGGACCGCGTGATCGTGCGCGAGAAGAAGTCGAGCCGCGGCACGTACGACAGCATCGACGGCCGGACGCTCCTCTTCGGCCTCGGCGGGCTGCCCGCGTGCGCGGCGGGCCGAAACGCGGCCACCCTGGAGATCCGCTGGCCCGACGGCACGGTGGACAAGTACGGCCGCGAGGCGTTCTCGCTGCGGAGCTACCTGCGGGCCACCTATGGCCAGAAGAAGCTCGAGCCGGTGAAGTAAGCCGCCCGTGGCGCGTCAGCCGGCGGCGGCGCGGGCCTTTCGTCGACCGAGCGCGCCACCGAGCGCGGCGAACGGGGTGGCCAGGGCGAGGGGCGCCAAGAAGCCGGCCGCGCCCACCACCCCGTACGTGAGCCCCCCGATGACGAGCCCGAGGGCCACGCCGGCGATCGCGGCCTCGCGCGGGCCGAGGCCCTTTCCGAAGCGGCCCACGAGGAAGCCGCCAGCGATCGCCGCGCCCGCCAGCGCGAGGCCGTGCGGCACCGCGAGCATGAGCCCCACGCGGAGGCGCGCCTGGGCCGAGGCGTTCGCGAGCGAGCGCGCCGCGTCCTCCGGGCTGCCGACGTGGCCGACCGCGCGGAGAATGAGCGCGTCGGAGATCTTCTGCGCGACCGCCATCAGGGGGAGCCACGCGCCGAAGATGCCCACCGTCCCGAAGCCGATCCAGTGCCACGGCGGGCGCTCCTCCGCGTCGTCGTCTGGCTCCTCGGGCGCGGACTTCAGCACGGGGAGGCGGCGCTTCTTGTCGGTGCTCGGCACGCTCCATGTGTATA
>CAZHGG010001113.1:0-2245 GCA_964531755.1 uncultured Polyangiaceae bacterium | reverse complement strand
AAAATGATTCACGGAGCTCTCCTTGCGAGGGTGACACGAGGTGGAGGAAACGCAAGGGTGCGTGAGCGGGCGCGCCCCGCCACGGAGGGTCCGTGTGGGCGCGGCCGGCCTACGCGCGGCCTACCCGTCGGCGGACCTGCGCCGCGACGACGCGCGGGTGGGAGCGCCGCGCGCCGCACGAACGGAGTCGGGACGACCCTGCGCCCCGTCGTGGGCACTCGCGCCGACGCGCTTATGTAATATGCGCTACTGTGCGTGGGGGGGGGGTGTTATCCCACATGCGAGCTCGAGCAACAGGCGCCGAGTCGCGGATCCACGGATCGACGCGAGTCTCCTTAGGTGCCCAGTCGGCGATCGCCGACGGCGCGCAGTCCTGCGTCCCTTCCCCACGGGAAATTGGGTAGCACGAGAATCCTGGAAGTCCAGAAGGGCCGCGCAGAAAGATCGTCGCGGCGGGCGCTCCCTCGAGCGCTCGCGTGATCGCCTGATAGATCCGAAAGATGGGCACGCCGGGCACGCCTCCACGACGCCCGTGAGGCGAGGCAGGCGAGTCCGTGCTCTGCACGTGTGCGTCCGCTTGGCTGAGGCCGCTCAGGTCTCTCGGGCGCTGAGCTTCTGAAGCGAGGAGTAGAGCGTGTAGAGGAGGCGCGACTCTGCCACGATGGCGTGGTCGTCCGAGCGCACGTCGGGGAACGCGACCGAGATGAGTCGGAGCCCCGCGCCTCGGCCGCCATCGCTCGCGCGACGGGCGATCCGCGTCACGCACGATCCGGGCGAGTCGCAGGAGCGCCGGGGCGTCGGCGAGCCGCTCCTCCACGAGCGTCTCGAAGGGAATGCGCCCGCGGTCGTCGACGGGCGGATACCGAGCGCCTTTCACGTGGAACCAACAGCGCCTTCCGCGCGCTCGAGGCGCAGCACCGACTTGGGAGCCGCTCTTTCATGTCGGACACCCCTTTCTCATGATCTCGCGTCATTTCACGAGCCGAAGGGATGGTGGCGTGTTCGGGATGGCGTCGCGATATAGCGACTCATGAGTGCGCTTGAATACTTGGCGCTCGTGGAACACGGCAATAGGCGGGAAGTCGCCGGACAGCACGTGGGCTCGGTATCCCGTACGGTTAGGTCGAGTCACCCGCTCGCCGGGCCTCGTGGCTCCGGCGGCGGGCCCTCGGGGACGAGCGAGAGCCGAAACGCTGCCCCGCCGGCCGCGCCTCGACCGATGTAGGCGAGCTCGCCGTCGTGCTCGATGGCGATGCGCTGGGCGATGGCGAGCCCGAGGCCCGTGCCCTGCGCCTTGGTGGTCGCGTAGGGCTCGAAGAGGCGCGGCGCGATCTCCTTCGCGAGGCCGGGGCCGTTGTCCTCGACCGTGAGGGAGCAGCGCCCGTCGGGCTCCCACACCACCGAGAGCGTGACGCGCGCGTCCGGGCGGCCGCGCACGGCGTCGAGGGCGTTCTGCACCAGGTTCGTGAGCACCTGCACGAGCTGGTCGCGATCGGCCCGCAGCGTGCGCGCGCGGGCGCCGGTGGCCTTCGCCACGACCAGCTCGAGGGCGGTGCTCTCCGCGAGGGGCTCGTGCGACGAGACGACCTGCCGCGCCACCTCCACGGGGTCGAGGTCCTCGGGGCGGGGTTGGGGGAGCCGCGCGAAGCGGGTGAACTCGGTCACGATCGTGGAGATGCGGTGCACCTCGGAGAGCACTGTGCGCGTGGCCTCGTCGAAGTACTCGTCGAACGCAGGATCGTCGCGCGCGCGGAGGCGCCGTAGCGTCTCCACGGCGGCGCGGATCGGCGCGAGCGGGTTCTTCACCTCGTGCGCGACGCGCCGCGCGACCTCGCGCCACGCGGCCACGCGCGTGGTCGCCCCGAGCCTGCGGCGCGTGACGGCGAGGTCCTCGATCATCTTGTCGAACGCGATGACGAGATCCCGCACCTCGCCGGAGCCGCGCACGGTGAGCGGTCGAGCCTCGTCGGTCTTCACGCGGCTCGCCTCGCGGGCGAGCTCCGCGAGCGGGCGGCCGAGGCTCCTCGCGAGCAGCACGGCGAACACGAGCGCCACGCCCAGCGAGACCGCGGCGGCGAGCAAGATGCGCTGGTCGATGCTCGCGAGCGCGTGGGTGAGCTCGGCGCGGGGCTTCGACACGGTGAGCGGGATCTCGGCGCCGCGCTCGTCGGCGAGGCCGCACGACGCGGCCGTCACGTCCGCCCCGGGGACCGCGCGGCCGACCGCGACCGTGACGCCGAGCGCC
>CAZHGG010001112.1:0-2250 GCA_964531755.1 uncultured Polyangiaceae bacterium | reverse complement strand
CCCCCGGTGCCCTCTCACCCGTTCACGACCGCGAGAACCCGGTTCTGACGCACGACGCGATCAGGCATCTCGTCCCACGTCCGGCCGTCAAGCACGCGGCCTGTGGTGTACTTCCGGACCCCACCCCACTGCTTGAAAAAGAACGGGACCTCCGAAGCGATACAGCGATCTCGGATCGTGCGCACCCACTCGGGCTCCATCGGGCGGGCGCGGGGCCCGCTCTCGCCTCCGACGATCACCCAGTGGATGCCCCGCAGGTTCAAGCGGGGAATGGGGCCGAGGAGCGGCTCCACGCTCAGGAAGCGGACCTTCGCCTTCACCTTCCGAAGCTCGTCGATCCGATCGGTGTAATTGGCGTTTTCGACGCTCACCCCCATCCACACGTGGTCGGGGATGCGCAGCGACGCGGTGAGCTTCGCCATCCGCTCCGCCCTCTTGGTGAGGAGCTGGAACTTGTGCTGCGACGCTCGCCCCATCACGTCGAAGACCCGAAGCACGTACTCGTCCGGCACGTCCTCATGGAAGAGGTCGGACATGCTGTTGACGAAGATGCGCCGGCCCGCCCGCCATCGGAGCGGGAGCTCCAACGCGTCGGGGACCAGCCGCAGATCGAACCCCTGCCCGAAGGGGTGATTGGGGACGCCACGGAAGCGCTCCGCGAAGGTCTCCGCGTAGCAGTGCTTGCAGCCGGGCGAGACCTTCGTGCAGCCGCGGACCGGATTCCACGTGGCATCCGTCCACTCGATGGCGCTTCCGTCAGACATGGTGGAGACCCTGAACACATATATAGTATTCGAAGCTGGACGCGCCACCGCAATCCCACAAGTTCTCGCGCTGGCGGTCGGCGGGAGCGTGCGGGCGCGACCGTGGGCGGGCCGCGCGTGCTGGACCGGGATTCAACTCGTGTAGTCCTTCACGAGCGGGATCCCGGGAGCCTCGCGACCCCCGAGCTCGACCGCCGCGCCGACCCGAGAGCCCTCGGCGACGGTCGTTCGCCACGCGAGGCCTCCCGGGAGCCCACTCTCGCCCAACCGCCGCCCCGTAGAGGCTCCCCGCTGCCCCTCTCGACCCGAGAACCGCCTTCCGGAGGCTCCCGGCTCATCCGAGCGGCACACATCGGGCGACGAGACGCTCCCGGGAGCCCCTCGCCGCCTTCCATCGCGCGATCCCGGGCTCTCAGCCCGCGCCGCGGTCCTGCTCAGTCCGTGGGCCCCTCAGGCGCCGGGGTCGGCTCGTCGACCGGCGCCTTCGGGGCCTTCGCGCGCTTCTTCCCTGCGTAAATCGACGGGGCGATCATGTCGGCGTCCCGCTCGCTCCACCGAAGGAAGGTGACGGCGCGCCGGAGCTGGTCGTACGTGCGGGCGAAGAGGGTGAAGGCCCGGGCGCGCGCGTCTTCCTTGTCGCCGGTCGGGGCGGGGCGGTCCGAGAGGGCGATCATGAGCTTGGGGCCGAGCGCCGCCGCCCGCTCGACCTCTTCCCAGGTCAGCGTGGTCTTCTGCTCGACGCGGCTCCACGCGTGCGTGAACAACGTGGCGAGCGCGACGAGATCGTTCGCCTTGTCGAGGTTGCCCGAGCCGCGACGAATCTCGGCCACGGTTTCCTTGTCGACCAGCCCCTTGTGTGCGAGCGCGTCGGCGGCGACGAGCATGTCCTCGCGGAGCGGCGTGGCCTCGGCGAGGAGCTGTTCCTTGGTGCTCGAGGCGCTCGCCGGTGTCGCGGCGAGGTGGGTGAACCACGCGGCGAACGCGTAGTCGCGAAGACGATCGAGCTCTGTCACCGGGAGGCCAGGCAGGGCGCGGACCTCGGGCATGAGCGCCTCGATTCCGGGGAGCGCGCCGAGCACCGTGGACACCGCACGAGGGATATCCACGTTGATGGTGAGCAGCTCGTCGGCGGCCAGCGCCTCCGCCGCGGCGCGGACGCGCTCGAAGGCCTGGGCCGCTTCACCGGGAGAGCCTGGGCGCGCGGTCGACTCCACGGCGCGACGCTCGTTCTTCTTCTTGGTCATGAGGAATGGAATCCTTTCCTATCGAATGGCCCCGGGCTGGCGCCTCTGTCGCGCCTCCGGTGACCTCGTACACGTTGGGTATGTGCGTCGCGCTGGGGGCGTGACGCAGGGAGCGAGCGGACCAGGAGGACGGGGGTTCGTCAAATGGATCTTGATGGGCGTGGGCGGCCTTGGGTCATTTGACGCAGCAATGGGCGTGCTTTACGGTCTGGAGCTGCGTTCGGCCCACCCCGGAGATCCTG
>CAZHGG010001111.1:0-2254 GCA_964531755.1 uncultured Polyangiaceae bacterium | reverse complement strand
GGCGGGCGTTGGCGTCGGGGCGGGCGCTGCGTCGACCGGCGGCGGCGCGTCGGGCCCCGCGTCGGCCGGCGCGACGACGCACTGGCCGACGGCGGACGTGGTCGAAGTGCACACGAGGCCGGCCGGGCACCCGTTGCCCCCCTGCCCGCGGCAACCGTCCTTGCACACCCGCGCGTCGCATACGCGCCCGCTCGTCGCGCCGCCGCACTCGGGATCGGCCTGGCACTGGCCGGTCGCGACACACTCGCCCGTCGAGAGGCACTTCGGCATCGCCGTGGGGCAGTCACGGGCGCCACCCGCGCCAAAGTCGCCCGTGCAGCCCGCGCAGCCAGTCGAGGTCGCGTTGGGCAGCTTCGCCATCTTGAGCAGGTAACCGTCGCTCGGTCCGCCCCCGAAGGACGGCTGGGCGACCGCGCCGACGACGGGGATCGCGCCCGTCTGACCCCATCCAGCCACGAAGACGGTGTCGGCCGCGTCGACCACGACCTGGGTGTTCACCTGCCCGAACGGAGTGAGATACTCCCAGCCCGAGCCGTCGACCTTCAACATGCCGAGGATGCCCCTGTCCCCGGGCCGCCCGCAGCCATTCACCGTCGTGGCCCCGAGCGTGCCCGTGCCCGCGACGAAGGCGTTGCCCGCTGCGTTCACCGCGATGTCGTAGACGCCGTCGAGCTGGTCCTCGCCAAACAAGCGCGAGTACACGCGCGTCTTGGCCGTGGGGTCGAGCTTCAGCACGAAGCCGTCGAGCGCGGTCGTGGCGCCGCCGGGTCGCCCGACCTGCCCTGGAAAGTTGTCGGAGTTCGTGACGCCGCCGAGGTACACGCTGCCGTCGGCGCCGAGGGCCAGCGCCTGGCCGACCTCATCCATGCTCCCCCCGATGAACGTCGCGTAGTCGAGGGTGGCGCCCCCGCCACCCTCGAGCTTGAACTTGACGAGGAACGCGTCGCCCAGCCCGAGCCCCCCCGAGCTGCCGCCGTACATCGGCTGGAAGGCGCCGGGCGTCGTGGGAAAATTGGGGGAGCCGGTCACGCCCACGATGAAGGCGTCGTTCGCCGCGTTCACGGCGACGTCGAACGGATAGTCGAACTGTTCGCCTCCGAAGTACGACGAGAACGTCACTCCGCTCCCGTCGGGCCGTACGCGGGTCACGAAGGCGTCGGGATCCAGGGCGCTGGGGTTCGGCTTGGTCGGCTGGGTCGCGTTGGCGATTGGGAAGTCGAGGGAGTGGGTGTGCCCGGTCATCCAAATATGACCCGTGGAGTCGAGCGCGATGGATGCCCAGTAGTCCGACTCCGAGCCACCGAGGTACGTGGAGAACTCGAGGGCGTCGCCCGCAGGGTTGAGGCGTGTGAGGGTGACGTCGAGCCCGCTCGCGGTGCGGTCGAACGCGCCGACCGTCGTCGGGAAGTCGGCCGAGAACGTGGTGGTCGACACGTGGAGTCGTCCCTGCGCGTCGACCGCGCAGTTTCGAGGCCCGGTGACGAATCCGGCGAAGCTGTCGGTGAGGTACTCCGTGCCCGAGCCGCCGAGGTAGGTGGAGTAGAGCACCGCAGTGCCGCTCGGGTTCAGCTTCGTGACGAACGCGTCGACGTCACCCAGCGCCGCCCCGCCCCCGGGCGGGCTGCCCTTCGTGGGAAAGTTCGCCGAGCTCGTCTCGCCGGAGACGTACAGGTTGCCCGCCGGATCGCGCGCCAGGCACGTCACGCGCTCCGCGCCCGTGCCGCCGAGGTACGTCGAGAAGTGAATGATCGGGTCCACCACGAGCTCGAGGTCCGGATCGTACGCGCCGACCTGGAGCGTCGCGCCCTTCCCCCGCACGCGGTACGCGACCTCCACGGGCCTCCGCTCGCCATGGGCGATTTGGTAGCTCACGGGCGGGTTCATGATCACGGTCTCGGCGCCGGTCGTCACGCGCAGCTCACCGTGCTCGCCGCGGCTCACGCGCTCCGCGTCGTCGAACGCGAGCTCGATGCGGCGGGGATCCGCGCCCCGCGCGACCACGAAATCGTACTCCAGCGCGCCCCGCTCGCTGCCGTGATACACGACGTCGATTCCCTCGTAGACCCCGCGCATCCGCACGCGCCCGAAGCGCGGGACTCCCCGCTTCCACGCCGACGCGTCATTGCCAATCAGGTAGTTCGCGCGCCCCTCGAGGAGGTCCTCGCCGACCACGTCGGCCGTCGGGAGCGCGCGCGCGAGACGCATGTGCAGCGCGCCCGCGGGGGCCGGCGCGGCCCCGGCGCCGGGCACCCGC
>CAZHGG010001110.1:0-2260 GCA_964531755.1 uncultured Polyangiaceae bacterium | reverse complement strand
CGCGCCGCCGTCGGGGGTGGGCGGGTCGACGGGCGCGCCGTCCGGGAGGAGCTCGCCGGCTGGGGGCGGGGTGGGATCGGTGGCCGCGTCGCCGCACGCGACGAGCGACACGAGCGACACGAGCGAAGCGGCGAGCAGCCGGGGTCGGATCAAAGGGGCACCTGGCGCGGACGAGAGGTCAAGGGCGTCCGGAGACGCGCGCTCAGCCTAGCGCACGCGGCGGGGCCGCGCACGGCCGGCCTGCCCCGTGGAGCTCGCTACTTGATGACGGGCGGCGGCTTGGGCGGATCTTTGTCGTTCTGGATGCACGAGGACAGGTCGAAGAACATGAACTCGAGCGCCTTCTCCTGGGCCGACAGATCGCCCGCCTTGCACGACGCCGGGAAGGTCGACGAGGAGGTCTTGGCGTTCGCCGAGACGTGGAAATTGCTGTAGACTACACGTCCACATTTCTGGTCGTCCGCGGCGGCGAGCGGGGTGTTGAAGGTCATGTGCTGCACGGACGGGCCGGCGGTGGAGGGGCCGTGGATCCACCGCTGCGAAGGGGGCGAGCGCTCCGAGTCGAGGTCGTGCCGCCACTCGGCGACGCTGAGCGTGCCCTTGGTGGTGGTCGCGCCCACGCTCTGGAGCCAGTCGGCGAAGGCGGCGCCCTTCGGGAACGACGTCTCGAGCGTGAAGTCGCGCGAGCCCGAGCCGCCGGAGGCCCGCTCCGGGTTCCAGTTGCCGGTCGACTCGAAGGGCTTGGTGCCGAGGTGGAGCCACGAGTACCCGTAGTGGGTCGTGAACACGCGGCCGCCGGCGTTCGTGTAGTTGAGGAGGTTCGTGTCGGGGCCGGGCTTGGGCGCCTCGGCGCCCTCGCACGGGAGCATCACGATGTCGTATTTCTTGAGCGTCGCGACGTCGTTCCAGAGCGTGTTGCCGCCGGCCGTGGGCGGGCTCATGTCGACGCCGTTCGAGCGGTAGAAGTGCACCTTCCCGTCGCCCAGGACGCTCGTGAACTCGCTGGGCGCGATACCCATCTTCGTGAGCAGGCACTCGAACGGATCGGCGCTGCCCGAGGCGATGGCCATCTGCGGGAGATCGCCCTCGGCCTTGCTCTTGGGCAGCCGGAAGGTCTGGGGATCGGTGACGGGGAGCTCCTCGCAGCGCTTCACCTCGGGGAGGGTGAGCTGGCGCCGCCACTTGCCGACCTGGATGACGAGCGGGATGTCCTTGCCCACCGGCACGTTGGTGAGCCGGAACGTGCCTGTGGCGTCGGTGATCGCCGAGACGAGCGGCGAGCCCGAGACGTCGCCGCACCGATCGCAGGAGGCGCCCGGCTTGATGGGCGCGAGCGGCGCGTTCGGGACGAACACGAGGATGTTGTAGAGCGGCACCTTGCCGGCCGGGTCGTAGATCTTTCCCGTGACCGAGGTGGTCTTGCCGCCCTCGCAGGTCACCTGCTGGAGGCAGAGCCCCGTGCACGGGCGCTGCGCGGCGTCGCCCGGGGGGCCGGCGTCGCCGAAGAGGGGCGGGCGCGTCGCCCCGTCGCCGGTCGGCGTCCCCGAGGGGTCGGCCGGCGGGAACCCGGAGGGGACCTCGTTCGAGCCGCACGCGGCGACGAGCGCGCCCGCGAGCGCGGCGGCAGCGCCGATCGTCGAGGTCACACCGAAGATGCTCCCGCTCATGAACCTGGGGCTGCGCATGTCGACCTCCGCGCGGCGCGCGCCGCCCCCCGAGTGTACGCCTGGACGGGCGCGCGGTGGGGGGCCAGGCGCCGGCGGCGCGGCGCTTTCGGTGAGCTTTCGTCGCGCGCGCAGTTGACGGCGCTTTCTCGCGGGATACCCTCTCTTCCATGAGCAAGACGCGGTCGGAGGTCGTAGCCGAGGGGCAACGCAAGGGCATCGTCGCGGGCGCTGCCACGGCGGGCGCGGTCGCCGCGGGCATCCTGGTGGCGCCGGTCGTCGGCGCGGTGGCGGCCGTGCCGGCGCTCTACTTTGGCTACCAGTGGTGGAAGCACCGGGCCGAGAACGGCATCAAGTTCTAGTCCGCGGTGCGGGGCCGGGGGGCCCTTGTGGCCTGGGCGCCGTAGTGTAGAGAGATCCGCGCGCACGCGCCTCCGCGCGTGACCTGGTAGGAGGCTCGCTTGGCTTTGCAGCTCTCTCGGTTCGGCGGGCGACGATCGCGTCGCCGCGGCGTCGCGGCGACGGGGCTCGCGCTCGCGCTCCCGCTGTTCGTGGCGTGCTCGTCGGACGACCCCGCGGCCCCTCCGTTCACCACG
>CAZHGG010001109.1:0-2263 GCA_964531755.1 uncultured Polyangiaceae bacterium | reverse complement strand
CGTGCGCGCGGGGCCGCCGATGCAATACGGGCCCTCGTCGATCGTGCGCACCGACGCCGGGGGCCGGAACGTGGCCTCGACCGCGCGATCGAGGTCAAGATCATAAGAAATATCACATACTTGGCAGTGAGCGTGCGCGTCGAGCACCGAGAGCGCGCGGAGGCGCTCCGAGGCGGTACGGCAGCTCGGGCAGACCAGATCCCATGTGAGCTCGAGCACGCCTGCGCTCACCGCGGCGAGGCACGCGCCGAGGACCGCGCGGCGCGGCAACGCCCACTCGCGCGCGAGTGCGTAGGGGCGCAGGCGATCGAGCGCCTGATCGGGGGCCGTCCGCACGAGCGTGACGAGCCGCTCGGCGGCCGCGCGCTCGTCGCCACCGAGCCCCTCGAGCAGCGCCGTGGCCGCGCGGGCGAGCGTGTCCTCGTAGACGTGCGCGTCGCGGACGGGCTCCGCGGCCGCCCCCGCGATCTCGCGATCGACGGACTCCACGAAGTCCGCGAGCTTGCCGACGAAGCGCGCGGTCTGGAGCCGCGCGACGGGGGCGATGAGCGCGCTCTTGGGCGTCACGACGACGCGCACGCGCACCCGGGTGCCGGCGCCGCCCGCGCCCGGCTCGAGCGCGAAGCTGTGGGCGAGAGCGCTCACGAGGCCCCTGCGCACGACGCGGCGCACGCTGAAGCGGTGCGGCGCGCTCCACTCGTACGGGCGCTCTTCGTACTCGAGCGGGAAGCCCCCCGAGACCGTCTTGACGAGGTAGCGCGCGGCGGTCGCGTCGTCGTTCGGCGTGAGCGTGATCGGCCCGAGGCCGATCGCGCGGTTCAGGCGCTCTGTGTCGGTGAGCGCGGGCCAGAGCGCCTCGGCGCTCGCCGTGCACTCGACCGTGCGCTCGACCACGATGTCCGCCACGCGCCGCAGGCTACCACGAGGGGCGGCGTGCACGCTGCGAGACGCAGCGGTCGCTCACACCACGGTCGCCCAACCGTGGGGGTCGTCGCCGGTGCCGTACTGGACGCCGGTGATGGCGGCGCGCAGGCGATCGGCCACGGTGAAGTCCTTGGCGACGGCGATGCGCTCGGTGCCCCACATGAGCTCCGCCACGGGAGCGACGACCGCCGCCGTGCCCGTCCCGAACACCTCGCGGAGCTGTCCGCCTCGCCCGGCGTCGACGAGCTCGCCCATCGAGACGCGGCGCTCGGACACCTTGACGCCCCACTCACGCAGGAGCGTGAGCGCGCTGGCGCGCGTGATCCCTGCGAGGATGGTGCCTCCGTCGAGGGGCGGCGTGATCACCTCGTCGCCGATGCGCACGAAGAGGTTCATCGTGCCCACCTCCTCGACGTACTGGCGCTCGATCGCGTCGAGCCAGAGCACCTGATCGTAGCCCTCGGCCTTCGCGCGGTGGGCCGCCAGGAGGCTCGCAGCGTAGTTCGCGCCGGTCTTCACCGAGCCGAGGCCGCCAGGGGCCGCGCGGACGTGCTCGCGCTCGACCCAAATGCGCAGCGGGCGCATGCCGCCCTCGTAGTAGTCGCCGACGGGCGAGAGCAGGATGAGGAAGGTGTACTCCTTCGAGGGTCGGACGCCCAAGAAGCCCTCGTGGGCGATCACGAGCGGCCGGATGTACATGGCCTCGCCGCGCCCGCGCGGGATGACCCCGCGGGTGCGCCCGAGCAGGTCGAGCAGGGCCTCGCGCACGCGCGGCAGGTCCAGGCTCGGGATGGCGAGCCTCGCCGTGCCGCCCTGCATGCGGGCGAGGTGCGCGTCCAGGCGGAACACGCGGACCTTCCCGTCGGCGCCGTGGAAGGCCTTGAGCCCCTCGAACAGCGTCTGACCGTAGTGGAGCACCGCGGCGGCGGGGTCGAGGGAGAGGGCGCGCCGCGGCACGCACTCGAGGTCGTGCCAGCCGCGCCCCTCGGCGTAGCGGCCCAGCACCATGGTGTCCGCGAACACCCTGCCGAAGCCGAGCGGCTGCGAGGGAGCCTGCGGTGCCTGAGCGGGGGTGGATCCGGCGGTGGTGGGGGTGGTCTCGTGCATCATCGGGGCCTCGCTGAAGGTGCCCCGAGGAGAACGAGGCAGGTGGGTCACGTAACCCCCACCCTTGGACAGATCGGCGCGAAACGCAACCGCGCGTTGCCTCGAATCGCCAACGCTCCTCATGCCGCTCTGCGGCATACGGCGCGCCTCAGGTGGCGCGACGGCGGCGCGCGGCCCACGCGGCGAGCGCGAGCGCCGTGAACGCGGCGGCCGCGAGCGCCGGGCGGGACCC
>CAZHGG010001108.1:0-2272 GCA_964531755.1 uncultured Polyangiaceae bacterium | reverse complement strand
AGCAGCTCCTCGCGCTCGCGCACGGCGGCGCGCACCGAGTCCATCACGGCGCGGTACGAGACCTCGACGTCCCGCGCGCGGTAGCCGCGATCGGTGCGGCACGCGCCGGCGTAGTCGTTCGAGAGGTGCCACATCGTCTTCGACGACAGCGCGCCGGCGTGCAGGCCCGCGCCTCCCACGCGCCCCTTCTCCACGAGGAGCACGCGCTTGCCCAGGTCGTGGGCACGCATCGCCGCGGCGAAGCCGCCAGGGCCCGCGCCGATCACGCACACGTCGTAGGGGCCGGGCCCCGCCTCGCTCGCTCCGCTCATTTCCCATTGCTACCAGCCCAACGAGGGCGGCTTCAACGCCATGCTCGCGCGCCGGCTGCGCGGCTCACGCGTCGAGCACGAGCTCGACGGGCGCGAACCCGTCCGCCTCGAACGACGCCGCGGCGTCCTCGAGCGATACGGCGCCGTGGAAGCCGCGCTGGAGCGTCACCTCTCCGGTGGCTTCGAGCGCGCTGCGCACGACCACCTCGTGCCGCTCGAACACCGCGTCGAGGTGCGCGAAGCCCGCGCGGGTCGCAGCCTCGCCGAGCGGCGCCTCGGCGTGGCGCTCGAAGAGGCCGCAGCGGAGCGGCGCCGCGTAGAAGTAGACGACGACCACGACGACGGGCCCCGCCCCGCCGACGCCCCCTGGGAGCCGGAGCCGCGCGAGGACCACGGGCGGGGCCGGGCTCGCGCGCAGGCTCGCGAGCGCGACGAGGGCCGGGTTGAGCGCGTCGATCACGGCCCCCAGCAGCTCCGCGCGCTCCGGCGAGAGCCCCGGCAGCAGCGCGAGCGACGAGGCCAGGGCGCGCACGCGCGCGGGCTCCTCCACGACGAGCGCCTGCGCGGTCCACGCGGCCGTCGTGAGCAGCGGCTCCTTCGCCTTCCGGAGCGCCCGCGACAACCCTTCGAACGCGCGGTCCGGCGGGCTCGTCACGCCCCCCGTGAGGCCTCGTGAGCCCGCGGCGCGCGCGAGCACCGCGCCCGCGCGCGCGGCCGGATCCAGCGCCATGTCCGACCACGTGCATCCTACAGCTATCCATCCGTACGGGAGCGGCAGGCCGAAGCGCGAGGCCGAGCTCACGGCGAACTGTGGAGCGAGCCGCTCGAGGGCGACGTCGTCCACGTCGGCGAGCTCGATGGGCACGAGCGCCTCCTCCGCGAGCTTCTTGCCGCTGCGGTGCGCGAGCGACCGCGCGAGCCGCATCGCGTCCTCGGCCCCCTCCGCCACGCGCACCGCGACGACCACCTTGGGGTCGCGGCGCGCCACCGCGCACGCGACGAGCGCGCCCTCACGCTCGACGGCGCACGCCCACGCGAGCACCTCGCCGCCGCGCTCGGTGACCGACGTGGCGACCACGGGGCCGAGGCGCGACGCGTCTTCGAGCACCTCGCGCGCGAACGAGGGTGGAGCGGTGACGGGGATGGGCGCGGTGGTCATGCGGGTCTCTCCGGCTCGCGTCTAGCACCGGGCGCGCGGCGTGTCGCCAGCTCCTCCCGCGCGCGCATGCTGGGCCGGCGTCACAGCCGCGAGGCGAACACGACGATGGTTCGGCGGTACAGCTCCGAGCTGTTCCACCCCTCGAGCGCCTTGAAATTGGCCGTGCCCTCGCCGTAGGGCTCGCGCGGGCGCCAGCCGTGCCCTTGCAGATACGCCGCGGTCGACGCGAGCACGTCCGGCGTACTCCGGAGGAGATCCACGCGCCCGTCGCCGTCGAAGTCGACGCCGAACGCCTCGTACGAGGAGGGCAAGAACTGGGTCTGCCCGAGCTCGCCGGCCCACGCGCCCACCATCTCCGCCGCGGTGAGGTCGCCGCGCTGCACGAGGCGGAGCGCGGCGACGAGCTCCGCCCGAAAGCGCGGCGCGCGGCGGCAGTCGTACGCGAGGGTCGCCAGGGCGCGGAGGCTCGACATGGAGCCCGTGTTGGCCCCGAAGTCGGTCTCGAGCCCCCAGATCGCCACCACGACCTCGGGCGGCACGCCGAACCGCGCCTCGACCCGCGCGAGCAGCGGCGCGTGCGCCCGGAGCAGGGCCTTCCCGCGCCGCACGCGCGAAGGCGTCACGCGCTTCGCGACGAGTTCCTCGAGCGACAGCTTGAACGCGCGCTGCGTGCGGTCGAGGCGCACCACCTCGGGGTCGTAGGTTACGCCCGCGAGCGCCGAGGCGACCGTGGCCGGCGAGAGGCCCTCCTCGGGCGCGCGGCGCCGGAAGCCCTCGAGCCACGCGTCGAATCCCACCTCGG
>CAZHGG010001107.1:0-2274 GCA_964531755.1 uncultured Polyangiaceae bacterium | reverse complement strand
CGGCCGCCGCGGCGGAGGCCTCTTCGACCTCGCGCGCGGCGCCCTCGACGGGCGCCTCGGCCGGCGCGGGCCGAGGCTTCTTCTTCGATTTCTTCTTGGCGGCCATGCGGGTCGAGCCTCGCAGATGTAGCACGAGCGGCGCGGGCGCCGAGGCCTGCGCGGCGCGGCGGGTGGCCTACTTCTTGGGCCTCTTCGCGGCCGGGGCCTCGGGGAAGCCGCGCTTGCGCATGAGCGCGCCGATGCCCGCGTCGCGGCCCCGGAACTGCCGGTAGCCTTCCGCCGGATCGATCGTGTTGCCGACCGAGAACACGCTCTTTCGCAGCCGCTCGGCCACCGCCTTGTCGTAGGGCCCCTTTCCCTCTTTGAAGGCCTCGAACGCGTCGGCGGTCAGCGTGTCCGACCAGAGGTAGCTGTAGTACCCGGCCGAGTAGCTGTCGCCCGCGAACACATGCGCGAACTGCGCGGTGCGGTGGCGCATCACGATCTCGGCGGGCATGCCGAGGGACTTCAGCGTGTCGCGCTCGAACGCCGCGGCGTCGATCGGCGTCCCGCCCGCGAGGTGAAGCTTCATGTCGACGAGCGCCGCCGAGAGGTACTCCACGGTCGCGAAGCCTTCGTTGAAGCGCGCGGCGCGGCGGATCTTCGCGACGAGCGCCTCGGGAATGGGCGCCTTCGTCTGGTGGTGGAGCGCGAAGCGCGAGAGCACCTCCGGGGTGTCGAGCCAGTGCTCGAGCAGCTGTGAGGGGAACTCGACGTAGTCGCGCGCGACCGCCGTCCCCGCGACGCTCGGGTACGTGACGTCGCTCGACAGGCCGTGGAGCGCGTGGCCGAACTCGTGAAACAGCGTGCGCGCGTCGTCCCAGCTGATGAGGACCGGCTCGCCGGGGTTGCCCTTCACGAAGTTGGCGTTGTTGGAGACGATCGTCGACACCTCGCCCTTGAAGCGCTCCTGGCTGCGATAGGCGTTCATCCAGGCGCCCGAGCGCTTTCCGGGGCGCGTGTACGGGTCGAAATACCAGAGCCCCACGTGCTTGCCGGTCCCCTTCTTCTTGACCTCGTAGACCGTGACGTCGGGGTGGTACACGGGCACGCCCGACGCGGGCACGAACTCGAACCCGAACAGCTCACCGGCCACGTAGAAGAGGCCGAGGCGGAGCTGGTCGAGCTGCAGATAGGGCTTTATCTCGTTCTGGTCGAGGTCGTACTTCGCCTTCCGCACCTTCTCGGCGTAATAGCGGTAGTCCCACGGGGCGATCTTCGGCTTACCCGGCTCCTTGTTGGCCAGGCCTTGCATGTCGCGCACCTCCTCGCGCACGCGGAGGACGGCGGGCTTCCACACGGCCTCCATGAGGGCCATGGCGCGCTCGGGGGTCTTCGCCATCGAGTCCTCGAGGCGCCAGTGCGCGTGCGTGGGATACCCAAGCAGCTTGGCGCGCTCGGCGCGGAGCTTCAGTATCTCGGCGATGCGCCCGTTGTTGTCGTGCGCGTCGTGGTTGTCGCCCCGCGACACGAAGTTCTTCCAGACCTTCTCGCGCAGATCTCGGCGGGACGAGAACGTGAGGAAGGGCTCGACCGAAGAGCGGGTGTTCGTGAACGCCCATTTTCCGTTCGTGCCCTTCTGCCCTCGGGCCTCCGCCGCGGCCGCGGCGCCCTTTCGCACCGAGTCGGGGAGGCCGGCGAGGTCGGCCTCGCGCTCGAGGAGCGTGACGAAGCCCTCCTCGTCCGCGAGCAGGTTCTGGCTGAATTCGGTGTACAGCGTCGCGAGGCGCGCGTTGATCTCGGCGACGCGCTTCTTCCCCGCCTCGTCGAGCTTGGCGCCTGCGCGCACGAAATTTGTATGGTGCAACCAAACGAGGCGCTGCTCCTCGGCCGTGAGCTTGGCCTTCTCGGGCGAGTCGTAGACCGCCTGGATGCGCTTGAAGAGCGCGGGGTTCTGGGTGAGCTCGTCGGAGAACGCCGCCAGCACCGGCGCCATCTCGCGCTCGACGGCCTGGAAGGGCTTGTCGTTCATCGTCGAGCTCCAGATGCCGAACAGCGTGCTCACGTCGTTGAACGTGCGCCCCGCGTCTTCGAAGCGCGCGATGGTGTTCGCGAAGGTGGGCGGCGCCGGGTCGTCGGTGATGGCCTTCACGTCGCGGCGGTACGCGTCCATGGACGCGAGGAGCGCGGGCTTGAACTCCTCGACCCGGACCTTGTCGAGCGGGGGCACGCCGCCGTACGGGCCCGCCCATTTGGCCATCATCGCGGGAGGCGGCGGCGCGGGCGGCGGGGTCG
>CAZHGG010001106.1:0-2285 GCA_964531755.1 uncultured Polyangiaceae bacterium | reverse complement strand
GGCAACCGGCGCCCGCGGCGAGGGCGAGCAGCAGCGCCGACGCGACGCGCCTCGCGGACACGCGCCGACGCGCGGGGGCCTCGCGCGGTCGCTGCGTCGGGCGAGGGGCGGCGGACACCATCGGGGTCTACCGTACCACCCGAGGCGCAGTTTTTCCGGTTCGGCGAGAAAGGGGCTAACGTGCCGCAGTCGGCCGCATTTCCCACCAAGGAGTCGAGCATGTCGCATGTTGTCGCCGTCGTAGGAGCCACCGGGGCCGTCGGCCGAGAGATGCTCGCGACGCTCGAGCGGCGGCGCTTCCCGGTGTCACGCCTCGTCGCGCTCGCGAGCCCGCGCAGCGCCGGGCAGCGCCTCCCGTTTCGGGGCGGCGAGGTGGTCACCGAAGCGCTCGGGCCGGGCTCGTTCGAGGGCGTCCGCTTCGCGCTCTTCAGCGCGGGCGCGAGCGTGTCGCGCGAGTACGCGCCGATCGCGGCGCGGGCGGGCGCGATCGTCATCGACAACTCCAGCGCGTGGCGGATGGACCCGGAGGTGCCGCTCGTCGTGCCGGAGGTGAACATGCACGCGGCCGCGCAGCGCCCGAAGGGGATCATCGCCAACCCCAACTGCTCGACGATCCAGATGGTCGTCGCGCTCAAGCCCCTCCACGACGCGGCGAAGCTTCGGCACATCGTGGTGTCGACGTACCAGGCCACCAGCGGAAAGGGGCAGGCCGCCGTGCTCGACCTGCTCCAGCAGGCGCGCGACGTCCTCGCGGGCGCGCCCGTCTCGCCGACGGTGTTCCCCGGGCAGATGGCCTTCAACCTGCTCTGCGACTGGAAGGCCGGCGACGGCGGCTACAGCGAAGAGGAGCTGAAGATGGTGAACGAGACCCGGAAGATCCTGGAGGACGACACGATCGGCGTCTCGCCCACCACGGTGCGCGTCCCGGTGGTGAACGGGCACTCCGAGTCGATCTACGCCACGTTCCACCGCCCGCTGCGCGCCGCGGAGGCCCGGGAGCTGCTCCGCGGGGCGCCCGGCGTCGCGCTCCACGAGGGCGAGTACGCCCCGGGCGATCACCCCACGCCGGCCGCAGCCGCGGGCACCGACCCGGTGTACGTGGGCCGCGTGCGCGACGACCTCGCCACGCCGGGGGCGCTGCAGCTCTGGGTGGTCAGCGACAACCTGCGCAAGGGCGCCGCGCTGAACGCCGTTCAGATCGCGGAGCGCCTCGCCTGAGCGCGGGCGATCCGTGCATCATGCACGGAGGGGCCGGCCGGTCAGAACGCGTACGAGAGGCCGGCGCCCACCGTGGGGCCCCCACGGTTGAACGTGCGGGCCTGGTAGCCACCCCGCGCCACCAGCCCGAAGCCCGCGCCGAGGTCGACGCGCGCCTCGCCCAGCAGGCGAACACCCGCGCTCTCGGCGTGGGGCATGCCGGTCACCTCGACGATGGGTGACACCATGAGCCGGCGGCTCGCGGCGAGGTCGAGGCGCGTGTACCCGCGCGCCCCGAACACCTGGATGCCCTCGGCCCCGAACACCATCTTCGTGCCGTAGGGGTCCCCCACCAGGACGGCGCCCCCGCCGCCCACGGAGAAGCCCACCTCCGTCACGCTCGTGAGCAGCTCGGCCTCGAAGTGAAGCCACTCCGCGGCCCGCAGGCGCACGCGCGGGGCGCCGTAGTTGAGGCCTACTTGGTACTTGGAGGGATCGGTCTCCCCCTCGACCACCGACTCGCCGCGCACCGCGCCCGCGCGGATACCGAACTCCGAGACGACCCCGAGGAGGCGGTAGGTGTAGGCGCCTTCGAAGCGGTAGAAGTGGTCGGGAGTGTCGAGCGTGCGGGGCGGCGCGCCGGGGCTCTGCAGCGTGGTCGTCACGTCGCCGAAGCTCGCGTACTCGGCCGAGGTCTCCACGACCGAGCGGCGCCCGCCGAGGCGCGCGAGGGTAGCCGCGGCCGCGCGGTCGTCCACGTCATCGAGGACGGTGACCGGGTGCGGGCTCGCGCGGGTCGCGAACACCGCGAGCCGGTCGCCCGAGGTGGTCTCGAGCTCAATCGCGTACGCGAGGGCGCCCCTCACGGCGGTGGCCGGGATCACCGCCGCGTACCCGCCGGCGCTCGAGCTCCTCGCGAGCTCGACCTCGCCGTGGGTGCCGCCGCCGCGATAGACGAGGACGGCGCGCTTGACGAGGTCGGGGCGCTCGATCGACGCCTCGACCGTGAGATCGCGCGCCTCGCTCGCGGTGAGGTGCGGGGCGTGGTTCACGGCGGGGAGGTCGGCGACCGGCGGCGCGGGCCGCGG
>CAZHGG010001105.1:241-2286 GCA_964531755.1 uncultured Polyangiaceae bacterium | reverse complement strand
GTCGGGCGGCGCGGCGGCGTCGGGTGCGGTGGACGTGTCGGGCGCGCTCGCGGCGTCGCGGTCACTCGGGCTCACGGCCGGCGGAGTCTCGGGGAGGGTCTCGGAGCCGCAGCCGGCCGACGCGGCGGCGGCGGAGGCTGCGAAGAGCGCGGTGGCGAGCGCGGCGAAGGCGCGGGTTCTCATGCCCCCGAGGTTAGCTCATTCGGAGGCGTCGCGCCGGGTCGCGGTGGCGTCGAGGCCGAAGCGGGCGGGGTCCTTGGCGACGAACGCCACGTAGTCCTCGCTGGGCAGGTGCGGCTCGAGCTCGCCGCTCTCGATCGCCTTCTCGAGGGCGCGCTTGATGTCGCCGATCACGCGCGAGGGCGGGAGCCCGAACGCCCTCATCACGCAGTCGCCCACGCCCTTGGGGAGCGGCGGCTGCACGGCGTCTTCGGCCGCGAGCCGGGTGATGCGCGCCGCGAGCTCTTCGATTTGGTTCAGGCCCTTGCGCTTCTTCTCCGGGCGCTTCGTGGTGATGTCGGCCCGCGCGAGGCAGAGCAGGTCCTCGAGGTGCACGCCGAGCTCTCGCGCGAACCGGCGCACGGCGCTGTCGGTCCACTCGGGGTCGTACTGGTTGGCGCGCAGGTGGTGGAGCACGAGCCAGCGCACGGTGTCGCGCAGCGCCTGCTCCGGCGTGAAGAGCGCGAGCCGCCGCTCGGCCTTGTCGAACATGCGGGCGCCCACCTCGGCGTGCCCGAGGAAGTGGACCTTCCCCTCGGGGCTGATGCTGCGGGTCTTCACCTTCCCGATGTCGTGGAACAACGAGGCCCAGCGCACCTCGAGCCGCGGAACGGCCTGCCGCACCACCTGCTTCGTGTGCTTCCACACGTCCTTGTGGCGCCACTCGCCGTCGCCGAAGCCGACGAGGGCCTTCACCTCGGGCAGGAGCAGGTCGAGCGCGCCGAGCTCCAGCAGCGCGTCGAGGCCGGCCTCGGGGTCGCGTCCCATCAGCACGCGCTCCAGCGACGTGCGCACGCGCGGAATCTCCACCATCGCGTAGGCGTCCGCGGGCACCGCGACGACCCCCGACGGTCGAACGCCTCTCTCGCTCGCCGTGGCTGCGGCTTCGAGAGCCTCCACGGCGCGGTCGACGAGTGCGGCGCCCGAAGCCGGAGCATCTGCCGCTCCGACGGGGATCTGCGAGGGGTTCACGGTACCTCCGACGAGTGAAGGGGGCGAAAAAGGGGCGCGGACTATACGGGCGAAGATCCCGTCGCGCTACTGCGTCGCGCGGCGCTCTCCCGGTGTTGCGCAGCGAGTATGCTCCGCGGCGCCGTGATGCGCCCCCCGAGCCTGCTCCTCGCCGTCTTCGCCCTCGTCGCGGCGTGCGACGGAACCACCACCACACCCGCCGCCGACGCCGCGGTCGACGCCGCCGACGCCGCGACCGACAGCGCGCCCGAAGACGCGCCCTCCGACGCCCCGTCGGACGCGCCCCGCGACGTCAGCCCCGACGTCGCCGTCGACGCGGGCCCGCCTCCGCCGCACACCTGCGGGACGTGCCTCTACGACAGCGAGTGCGGCCCCGGGGGGCGCTGCGTCCCCTTCGATCCGACGAACCAGCCCGGCGTGCGGCAGTGCCTCGTGGCGTGCTCCGAGCGAGGCGCTCGCTGCGCGGCCTCGGTGCCCTCGACCTGCCGCGAAGACGAGGCCAGCGGCGACCTCCTCTGCACGCCCGACGACACCTGCGCGCCGATGACCTCTCGCCGCGCGCAGGCGTGCCCGACGGAGGGCTGCGCCGGTCGCTACAGCGTGTGCGCAGACCTCACGCGCGCCGACGCCGTGCGCGGCCGTACGGGCGTCGTCTGCCTGCCTCCGTGCGAGCGCGACGCCGACTGCGAAGACGGGCTCCGTCGCTGCATGACCATCCGAACGCGCGAGGGGGCGCCGGTGCGCGCCTGCGTGCCCGACGATCGCTTCGGCCCCGACGCCTGCGGGCTCAAGCCCGTCAACGCAAGAGGGATCGGCGCCACCTGCGACGCGATGACCGCCTGCCCGGGCTCCCT
>CAZHGG010001105.1:0-231 GCA_964531755.1 uncultured Polyangiaceae bacterium | reverse complement strand
CGAGTGCGCGACGGGCGTCGACCCCGCGCTGACGAGAGGCTTCTGCACGGCGGCCTGCGCGGCGGCCGCGGCGTGCGGCGCGCGCGCGCGCTGCCTCTCGCTCGGCGCGCGAGGGATGCGCTGCGTGCCCGAGGACTGCGCCTGCGCCGCGGGGCCTCGCGACGCGCTCCTCGACCGCGCGCTCGCGCAGGGTTCGCCCGCCTGGTCGCGGTGCAACCTCTACTTCACCAT
>CAZHGG010001104.1:0-2295 GCA_964531755.1 uncultured Polyangiaceae bacterium | reverse complement strand
CCACCTCGAGTGTGGGCGTGGGGCGCGGCGACGACCTGGCCCGGCAGATGGTCGCGCTGCTCCTCCACGGCATCGCGCCACGCGCGCTCGGGGTGGGGCCTCGGAGCGCGCCGGCGCCGCCGCGCGCGGCGCCGCGGCGGGCCCGGAGGCCTCGGGCGTGAATCGGCGATGACGCGCCGACTCGGCGCTTGCATCCGCGTCGTGACCCTGTTTCGCTTGAGGTATGCACAGTTGGCTCCGCGCGCGCGCCGCGCTCCCCGGCTTCGCCTTGCTCGCAGCACTCACCGCGTGCGGTGACTCGACGCCGCCGCCGCGGTCACCGGTCGATTCCTCCGGGAGCAAGCCCGCGAACGGAAAGAAGAAGAACCTCACCGACGAGGTGGTGTTCACCGACCAAGACTCTCCGCCAAGCAAGGGCCCGAGCCCGGCTCCGACCAGCCACCCGCCGCCCACGCCGCCGCCTACGCCGCCGCCCACGCCGCCGCCCGCGCCCTCGAGCGGCACCTGGATGCCCGGCAAGTACATGACCGAGGCCGTCGGTCTGGTCGCGGGCGCCGCCTCGCGCCTCGACGCGCGCTCCAACTACGGATTCAGCGTCGAGCACTCCGCCATCCTCGGCGCGTTCATCCGCCAGGGGCAGAAGATCAGCATGCGCCAGAGCTTCCTCAAGGCGCACGAGTACGTCCTCCTCGGCGGCGGCTCCTCGGGCGCCGAGGACGTCGATCTCGCGATCCTCGACGCGAACGGCAACCCCGTCGCGGCCGACATCAGCGCGGACGCGACGCCCGTGGTGAAGTTCCGCCCGCCCTCGGACGGCACCTACGAGATCCGCCTCGTGCTGTCCAAGTCGCGCACGGGCGGCAACTTCGTCGCCGTGGCGACCATGCGCTCGGGAGGCTACTCGGTGCCGCGCGACACCATCGTGGCCTCGTTCTCGAAGGCGCTGAACGGCGCGACCCGCGTGGCCGCGAACGACGCGATCCGCAGCCGCGGGGGCCTCGTGTTCCACGAGCAGCAGAACTGGTCGTTCTACGCCACTGTGCTGAAGCCGGGCGAGCGCACGAGCTTCAACGGGCTGCGGTTCGTCAAGAGCCCGACCATCGTGCTCGCCGGCGCGGATCCTCACTCGACCAACGTCGACCTCGGGATCGAGGACATGAACACGCAGGCCATGGTGGCGAAGGACGTGGCGCCCGACCCCATGCCCCTCGTCGTGGTCAACTCGGTCGACCCGTCGCACCGCTACTCGGTCCATGTGCAGAACGTCGCGGGCAATGGCCCGTCGCTCGTGACGATGCTCGTCCTCGACACGGGCAACAGCGGCCCGCCGAGCGGCGGCGGCACGACGCTCGCGTCCCCGCTCTGAGCCACCTGGGCCGTCCCCAGCTCGGGGCCGCGCTGGCCGCGGTGCTCACGCTCGCGTCCGCGGGTTGCCGCGGCGATGGCACGACGAAAGAAAAGCGCGCGCTGCTCGCTGCGGCGCCCGAGGGCATGCTGCGCCTCGCCAACGCCGCGGCGGACGAGGGCGCGCCCCTCGTGTTCGGCGTGCACGGGCGCGGGGACACGCCCGAGAGCTTCTCCGACGTGTTCCACGCGTACCGGACGCCCGCGCTCTTCTACTTCCCCCGCGCCCCCACGCCCCACGGCGAGGGCTTCACGTGGTTCGACCTCGGCCCGGGGATGGACGAGGCGACCGTGGGCCGCAACGTCGCGGCGGCCGCCGACGCGCTGCACGCGCGCATCCAGGCGATCGCGCGGGGCCGGCGGTACCTCGTCGTCGGCTTCTCGCAGGGCGGCTTCCTGGCGTACGCGCTCGCGGCCCGCTTCCCGGGCGAGCTCGCGTGCGCGCTCCCGATCGCGGGTGCGCTGCCGACTCCGCTGCGGCCCGAGCCGCGGGCGCGCGCGCTGCCCGCGGTGTTCGCCTTTCACGGGGTGGCGGATCCGCTGGTCGACGTCGCGTGGGATCGCGCCTCCGCCAACAGCTTCCGCGCCGCCGGCGGCGAGGTCGTGCTCCGGGAGTACCCGGGCCTCCGCCACCGCACGACGCCCGCGTTGCGCGCCGAGCTCTACGCGGCGCTCGACGGGTGCCTCGCGCGGCTCTCCGCGGCCCCCCTGCCCTCGCCACAGCCCCTCCCCTAGCCGTGGGCAGCGCGCAGGCGACCCCGTACACTCGCGGGATGCCGCCCTCACGCCGCCCCGTCGCCCGCCGAGCCGCTCGTCCAGCCTGGGCGTGGCTCGTGCCCCTGGCCCTCGGGCTCGCCCCCGTCGCGGCGTGTCGCACGCAGCCCGGCTCGG
>CAZHGG010001103.1:0-2297 GCA_964531755.1 uncultured Polyangiaceae bacterium | reverse complement strand
CTCCGCGTGCGCGCGGCCCCACTCCTCGGGCGAGCGGGGCCTGCGGAAGCCCGGCGGGTTCTGCGCGACCTCGGGCCCGGCCGTCGCGGCCCGGAGCCCCTCGTTCCGGGCCACCCGCTCGCGCATCTCGGCGAGCTCGCGGTCCGTGCGGAGGGCCATGCGCCGCGAGGCGACGAAATACTCGGCCTCGCGCGCTCGGCGGCCCCCGCGCGCGAGGTACCGCGACATCGCCTCGGTCGTGCCGGCGTCGCAGGCGGCGCGAAAGCGCACGTCGTCCGAGAGCCGGTTGGTGGCGAGGTAGGCTGCGTGGCCCAGCCCGACGCTGAGGAGCGCGGCCAGCCCGAGGTAGGCCGCGACCGAGGCGCGCGAGGGCGCGCCGAGCGGCCCGCGGGGAGGGGTCGTCCCCGCGGCCGGAGAGGCCTCGAAGCCGCCCTCCGAGCGGATGGGGAAGAACGGATCGTGCTCCATCGCGCCCTCGAGATCGTCGCCGTACGAGAGCGCCTCGAGCGTGCCCTGCGCGTGCACGAGGGCGGCGTACGTGCGGTCTGCGTGGGCCTGGCTGGGCATGGGGAAGGTCACCTCCTCCCCCGACGCGAAGCGGAGCACGAGGCGCGAGGCGCCGCCTTCGGCGAGCACGCCCACGTCCCGCACGTCGCCGAGCGGGGCGACCCTCAGGGTCGGCCCCTCGAACACCACGAGATCGAGGGGCAGCAGGGCCAGCCCCGGGTCGAAGGGCGTGTCGCCGCGCGCGCGCCGCCGGGCGAAGAGGAAGACCGCGAGGCCGACCACCGGGAGCACCGCCAACGCGTACAGCGCGCTCGTCGACGCGGGCTGCGCGGCCGACCACGAGCCGACGACGAGGGCGGCCAGGCCGAGCACGCCGAGGGTCGCGGCGCCGACGAGCCGCTTCGCGAGGCGGGTGGGGCGAGGCACGTGCAGCGCGATGGGGGCGGGCCGCGCGCGGCCGTCGAGGCAGGCCTCCAGGCGGTCTTGGACGGCCCGCGGGAGGTCCCTCCAGCGCAGGCGGCGGGGTGGGCCCGTATACGGACCCGAGGGCACACCGAACGCCGCGAGCGAGCCGAGGGAGCGGTACACGGCCACGAGCGTAGCAGCCCGCGGCAGGGGGCTCCATCGCGCCCATGCCAACGAACGCGCACGAGCCGCGCGTACGCGCAGTGTTTGCTGCCGAGCTGCCCGCCGACTCACGCGCGGCGACGGGCGGGAGGGACGGCAGCCCGACCGCCCTCGTCCCGATCCTGGGTACGCGCCGAGATCCTCGACGCGCGATGCGCGGGTCGCGCGGCCCCCCTCGCCCGGACGACCCACCGTACGGGGAACCGTGCACTCGACTGGCTCGCGACTTGCACTTGACCGGTGCATGGCGTTTCAACGGCGGTGCCTGTCGTGGCTCGTAGTGGCGGGAGCGGGCGCGGTGGCGTCGCTCGGATGTGATCGGCCAACGCCCGCCGCCCCGAGCAAGCCGATCGAGACGGAGGTCGTCGTCGAGGCGCCCCTCGACCCCGTGTGGGACGCGACCGTGGAGTGGTTCGCGACGCGCGGCCTGCCGATCAAGAACATCGACAAGAGCTCGGGGTTGCTCGCCACCGAGCACGCGATGCCGACCGGCCAAGTGGCTACGCTCATGCGCTGCGGCACACCGGGCCCGAAGCCCAACGGCAGGGTGGAGCACGTCGACCATCGGACGCACTTCAACGTGCTGCTCCGCGCCCAGGGCCCGCGGCGGACCAAGGTGACCGTGAACGCGTTCTTCAACTGCCTGGTGAACACCTACGAGAACGCCGACCTGTTCGGAAACCAGGTGCGCCTCGCCTCGAGCGTGCGCCAGAAGTGCGAGTCCACGGGCGCGCTCGAGCGCTCCATCATGTCGCGCTTGACGGTGGTGAAGCCCGCGCCAGCGGCCGGAGGGGCGGACGCTCCCGCCGCAGCGCCAAGCGCGACACCGCCCACCGCGCCGGCCATGTCCGCATGCACTACGGACACGGAGTGCCGCGGCGGCCGCGTCTGCCGTGCAGGCGCGTGCACGACGCCCTCGTGCGCGAAAGACGTGGACTGCCCCGCACCGCAAATCTGCGAGAGCGGGGTGTGTCAGTCCCCAAGGCCGTGAGGGCCACCGTCCGCTTCCGCCCGAACGGACGGCGCGTCGCCCGCGCGCGCCCTGTGCTCGTGTCCCCCTACGACGGCAGAGCCCGTCGCCCGCGCGCCCGTCGGCGCGCCACGAGCCCGAGCAGCGCGCCGAGGCCGAGCAGCGCCCCCGTCGACGGGTCTCGGCCGCCCGC
>CAZHGG010001102.1:0-2301 GCA_964531755.1 uncultured Polyangiaceae bacterium | reverse complement strand
CGCAGCAGGCCGGTCAGCCCGTCGAGCGTGAGGTTCGAGTCGCCGTACACGGCGATGCGCAGGGTCCGCTTCGATCGGCCCCGCGCGACCTCGGCCCAGCGCCGGTAGAACCGCGCGAGGTTCTTGGCCGGGTCGTCGATGGTAGGGAGCTCCGGCGCGTCCGCGTCGATCGCCAGCCAGGCCTCGTCGCGCGAGACCGCGGGGCACTCGGCGGGCGCCTTTGCCTCGACCGCCGCGTCGGGCAGGGCCTCGCCGGGCGGAGGGCGCGACGAGCCAGACGGGGCCGCGTCGAGGCTCGGGCTCGCCTCCGACGCGCGCGAGCACCCGACCGCCGCCGAGCAAAGCGAGAACAGCGCGGCCAGCGCGGCCAGCGAGATCAGCGACGAGCCAGGACGCGACGGCACGCCGCGAACGTTAGCCTGCCAGCCTGGGGATGAGCCACTTCGTGGCGCGCCCGCGGGCGTCAGCGGCCGATCTGCGGGTGCATGCGCTCGCTGCGCTCCTTCTTCGGCGCCGGGCGGATGTGCCCGGCGAGGTACACGCCCGCGTTGATGGTGGCCCACGAGCGGAAGTGCTGGAAGGTGGTGAGCCATTGCATCGGCAGCGGGCGGCGCACGTTCGGCCGGAGGCCGCACGCGCCCGCGTGGTCCTGCGCGGCGCGGAAGGTGTCGGCGAGGCGCTCCTGCACGGCGAGCGGCGAGCAGCGCTCGCGCGAGAGCTTGCTCGCCATCGTGCCGAGGCGCGCGCGCCCCTCCGGGTCGGCGAGGATGCGGAGGACAGCGCGGCCGAACGCGGCGTCGGCCTGGGCCTCGGACTGGGTGCCGGAGCCCGGCGCGAGGAGCACGCCGTTCACGCCGTCGCGGATCTGCGAGCTGACGCCCATGCCGTCCGCGTAGGCGACGGTGGGCGTGCCACACCAGAGCGCCTCGCCCATCACGTTGCCGTAGGTCTCACTGAGCGACGCGTGCACGAAGACGTCGGCGTAGCCGTAGTAGTCGACCATGCGCGTGAAGGGCACCTCGCCGGGGAAGAACACCCGCGCCTCGACGCCCTCCTCTTGCGCGACGCGCTGGTAGTAGCTGCGCTCGGGGCCGTCGCCGAGCATGGTGAGCGTGGCGTGCGGATCCTTGGGGGCGACGTGCCGCGCGAAGATGCGGATGACCCGATCCTGAGCCTTCTCGCGCGTGTGGCGCCCGGCGCAGAGCAGGCGCGCGCCATCGAAGTGGGGTGTGCTCCCGAGGAAGGCTTGGTAGGGATCCTCGCCGAGGGGTTTGTCGAAGATCTCGGGCTGCACCGCGCGAGGCACGACGTGGATGGGCGCAGTGACCCCCCGCTCGCGCCAATAGCTGCGGAGCCCCTCGCTCAGCACGACGAGCCCGTCCGAGTCGTTGTAGACCTTCGCGAACAGGCGCTCGTACGGGCGCTTGAGCGTGACCTCGAGGCCCGCGTGGATGGCGGACACCTTGGAGAGGCGCTCGGGGAGCAGCACCTCGTACGCGGCGGCGAGGTGCGTGGTGTTCACGCAGAGCAGTGGGATGCCGCGCATCTTCCGGAGCCACACGCCGAACTCCATGAGCAGCGTGGTGGTCTGCGCGAAGACGATGTCGAAGTCGAAGCGGGCGATCTTGTACACCCACGACTCGATGGGCATCGGGATGTAGACCCCGGGGTAGGTCTTGAGGGGTAGGCTCGGCAGCTCGATGGTGCCTGGGGCCAGGTCCTCGGGGGTGGCATCCGGATCATGGGGGCCGATGACGGTCACCTCGTGGCCGCACCGCGTGAGCTCCTGGTAGAGAAAACGAGTCTGGAAGGCGGCGCCGTTGGCGTAAGGTATGCGCGTGAAATCACTCAGAATAGCGACACGAAGCGGGCGCCCTTGGCGCGCGGCCAGCGCCGCGAACGGCGCCACCCGGCTGAGATCCAGACCGTGGCCCGAGGCCACGTGCTCGGCGGAGAACCCGGAGCGCGCCGCGCGGCGCGAGCCGAGGGCGTCGGGAGCGCCGCGATCGCGCGTTTCGCGCGAAATGCCGTCATTTCCAGGGCGGCGGGGGCCGATGCTCGTCACGGAGGGACCGTGAAGGTCCTGGACGTCACCGAGTTCTATTCCGAAAGGGGAGGCGGTGTTCGAAGCCATCTAGAGGCCAAAAGTCATGTTCTGTGCCAAAGGGGAGACGAGCACGTCGTGGTGGCCCCCGGGCGAGCCGATGACGAGACGCGCGTACGCGACCGTCTGCTAGCACGGAGCCCCGGGAGCGCACGGATCATTCGCGTTCGTGGCCCAAACATGCCCTACGACCCCAC
>CAZHGG010001101.1:0-2302 GCA_964531755.1 uncultured Polyangiaceae bacterium | reverse complement strand
TGCACGGCGCTCCTCACGCTCGACGGCGACCTCACGCGCGCCTGGGCCGCGGCCAACGGCGTGAACGAGACCGAGCTCGCCGCCCTCGCGAAGAACGAGCAGGTGCGCGCCCACCTCCAGGGCGCCGTCGACCAGCTCAACGCGACCCTCGCCCGCTTCGAGACGATCAAGAAGTTCGCGGTCTTGCCGGCGGAGTTCTCGGTGGAGACGGGCGAGCTCACGCCCTCGCTGAAGATGAAGCGCAAGGTGATCGAAGGCCGCTACAAGGACATCCTCGACGGCTTCTACGAGGGCGCCGACGCCGCGAAGGGCGACTGACCCCGAGTCAGCAAGGGCAGTCGTTGTTGGGCACGCCGTGGAGCTCCTGCGGCCGGTACGTCGTGCCCTGGCGCCGGAAGAGCCCGTTGTCCGTGATGAACTCGGGCCGCCCGTCGCCGTCGAGGTCGGCGGCCCCCACGGGGTTGACGTAGCTCGGCGTCGTCGCGTCGCTCTGGAGCACGAGGTTGGCCGCGCCGGTCACCTCGAACACCACCGTCATCGACGCGGAGAACTCCGCGCACCCGCCCACCATCGTCGACGCCGACACCACCGCGAAGCGGCGCCCGTTGTTGGGCCCCTGCCACAGCGTCACCGTCGGCGCGGCGCCGTCGTGCATGTCCCAGGAGCGCCCGCGCACCGCGTTGCCGTCCTGGCGGTACGCCGCCTCCGCCGCGCGCCACGAGGGGAGCGCCCGGAAGCGCTGGAGCACCGCCGCCGCCAGGGGCGCAGGCGCCGTTCGGCTGGTGAACGAAGGAACCGCCGGGAGCGACGCGAGCTGCCCCCAGAGCGCGCGGGCACCACAGTCCCCGTCGACGCGGGCCACGAGCACCTGCGCGCCCATGTCGAAGGCCTCGGCGGCCACCTCGGCGGGGGTGAAGGGCGCGTGCCGCGTGCCGGCGGGGTCCTCGCCCTGCCAGCGCTGCGACACGCCGAAGTGAACGTCGACCCGCGAGAGGACCGAGAGCGGCCCCAGCGTCGCCTCGCAGGTCGCCCCTTCGCCGCCGTAGAAGCGGATGCGCTGCGTCGCGAGGCCCCGCAGCGCCTCGGGGAGCGCCGACGCGCGCGCGGCCCTCCGCGACACCACCACCTCGCCCGGCGAGACGAGCTCCGCGGCGCCCTCCGCCCAGCCGTCCTCCGCCGAGGCGAGGATCACGTAGCGGGCCTCGGCCTGCCCTTCTCCTTCGGTGATCACCGGGAGGTACGAGCCGGCCGACGGCGCGGGGGCCTCGACGTAGCCCGGCGCGGAGACCACGGACTCGAGCATCTCCTCCCGCGCGATCTGGAGCGCGGCGCCCGCGCGGATGACCACGATCTCCTTGCGGCCCACGTCGTGGTAGGTGCCCTGGGTGTACTCCTGCGTGAGGCGAACCGTCGCCACCCCCGCCGACGTGTCCACCGCCACGTCGCGCGCGGCCACCTGCATCGCCGTGCGGAACATCGCCTGCCGATCGGCGACCCACCCGGCCCGATCGAAGCGCCGGACGCGCGGCCCCGAGCGTCGGATGCCCGTGAAGCGCGGCGCGTAGAGCGCCTCGTAGGCCGCGAAGTCGCCGCCGTTCTGCGCGCGGAGCCAGGCGTCGACGAGGGCCCGAACGTCGGCCTCCGCCACCTCGGGGGTCGGCGCTCGCCCTGCCGTCCCCCCCGCGTCGGGCGAGGTCGCCTCGCCTGCGTCGGAGGTGGCCACCGGCGCGGGCGTCGGGGGCGCGGACGTAGCGGGGGTCGCAGGAGGCGCCGCGGCGCGGGTGCAGCCGAGGGCGAGGACGAGGGTGGTGGCGACGAGGTGCTTCATGCGGGAGGCTCCAGAGGTCTGAGGGGCGGCGGACTCTATCCGAAGCCCCGTCGCGGAACACCCCTTCCCAACCCGTGCCCTGGCGTCACGCCCACCGCGCCGAATCGTCACAGGGTGACTCGCACGCCGCACGCAATCCCGCTTACGATTTCGTGATGGATCGGCGCCGCCGACGGCCAATAGCTTGCAAGGTTCCCCTCGATCACGGTCGAACCCTTCGCGCGGAGGAGCGCAACACCCCCATGATGGCTCGCGTCACGTTCACGGGTCTCTTCCTGGCCCTCTCGATGGCTGGTTGTGTCGATGACAACGAGGTCATCCCCCTCCCGCCGGGCTTCGGTTCCGTCGCTGCGCCGCGATTCGCCGCGCGAACCGCCGAGCGCGCGCCGCCGGCGATCTCGGGCGGCACCCTGCTCGTCCTCCCCGACGACCGCACCGCGGTGGCCTCCGACCCCGACCACGACGTGGTGTGGG
>CAZHGG010001100.1:0-2310 GCA_964531755.1 uncultured Polyangiaceae bacterium | reverse complement strand
GCAGTTCGGCGACGTCCTGGTGGCCATCGACGCCCCCTGTCCTGCCGGTCTCGCGGAGTCTCTCGTCGTTCGCTTGGGCACCCCGCGCGCTCGCGGCGGCCGCGGCGCGCGGGCTCGGCGCGCTCGGCGTGTCGCTCGCGCTCGCCGCCTGCAGCGGAGCGGCGCCCGAGGTCGAGGAGCCGGCCGAGGTCGCGGAGGAGGAGCTCATCTCGTTCCATGGCGTGGCGGCCAGCGACGTCGATCGCTCGCTGCCGGAGGTGGACACGATCGGCTACGACGTGACGCTCGCCTACCGCGGCGAGGAGACCCGCAGCGTTGGGGGTCGCTCGCTGCGCACGCCCGTCTTCAGCGCCACGGTCACCGCGGCCTACGTGGCCACGGCGCCGATCACCTCGCTCGTGGTCGACTTCACGCAGCCGCACCTCGGCCGCGTGAGCTCGGGCTCGCGCACGCTCGCGTTCCAGGCCGTCGATCGCGACCACGTGCGCGTGTCGCTGGGCAAGACGGTGCGGGCGGGCACGGGCTTCCGGCTCACCTTCGCGTACGACGTGCTGAGCCGCGAGATCGACGACCGCGAGAGCGAAGACGGCGGCCTCGTCGTGACGCCCACATCCATGTATTCTGCAAGTTGGCCGCGCAAGGGCCGGTGGTGGCTCCCGCTGCGCGACTCCCCGCGCGACGGGGCGATGTTCACCGCGAAGCTCACCTTCCCCGAGCAGTACACGGTGATCTCGAACGGCGCCGAGCGGAGCGTGTCGACCGACGCGGGCATGAAGACCTGGCGCTTCGAGCTCTTGACGCCCACGCCTACGTACGGGTTCTTCGTGGGGGCCTCGACCGACTGGGTGCGCGCCGACCGCACGTCCGCCGGCGGCGTGCCCATGCCGTCGTGGGTCACGCGGGCGCACGCGAGCCGCCGCGACGACGTGCTCGGCGGCACCCCGAAGGCGCTCGACTTCCTCGTCTCCACGTACGGCGCCTTCCCCTTCGCGCAGGCCGGCTTCGTGGAGGTCCCCACCACGTGGGGCGGCGGCGGGATGGAGCACCCGACGGTGGTCGCCATCGACCCGTCCGACTTCGCGGGGAGCGCCGCCGAGGCGCGGCACACGGCCTTCCACGAGCTCTGCCACCACTACAGCGGCGACGGCGTGCGCATCGCCACCTGGGCCGACTTCTGGCTGAGCGAGGGCTTCACCGAGTACCTCACCCACCGCAGCCTCGAGGCCGTGTACGGCAAGACGGTGTCCGACGCGCGCTGGCGCTCCACGATCTCCGAGGCCCGCGCGACCGCGAGCCAGCACCCGCTCCGCCCGCGCAACGACGCCCTCGACGTGCGGGAGATCTTCGACGGGGTCGTGTACGTGAAGGGCGCGTGGGTCCTCCGCACCTTGGAGGAGGCGGTGGGGCGCGAGGCGTTCGACGCGTTCCTGAAGGGCTGGTTCTCGCGCCACAGGTACAAGGCCGTGACGACCGACACCCTGCAGAAGGAGCTCGAGGCCGAGCTCCACCGGAGCTTCGACGCGCTCTTCACGACCGCCGTGTACGGCACCGGCCTCCCGGAGTAGCGCCGGCCTCGCGCGCCGGCCCGGCTCAGGGCCGCGCGGCGCAGACACCGGGGCCGAGATCGCACAGCGGCCGCTCGGCCGGGCAGTCGGCGGGCGACAAGCACTCGACGCACGCCCCGGCGAGCACGTCGCACCGCCGGCCCGCGCACGCCGCGTCCGTCAGGCACGCCACGCACCGGCCCGTCCCGCGGTCGCAGATGCCGCGGTCCGCGGCGCGGCAGTGCTCGCTCTCGGAGCACTCGACGCACTGCCGCAGGGCCTCGTTGCACCGGGTGGCCGCGGGGCACAGCTCGCGGCCCTCGCGGCAGGGCTGACGGCAGCGCCGCGTGGACGAGTCGCACGTGAGCGGCGACGCGCAGTCGTCCGTCGAGGCGCACTCGACGCACCGGTGCAGCAGCGGATCGCAGCGCGGCGCGGGCGCCGCGCAGTGGGCGTTTTCAGTGCATTGTACACATGTCTGAGACGCGGCGTCGCAGCGGAGGCCCGGGAGGAGACAGTCAGCGCGCGAGGCGCAGGGCCCTACGCCGGTGGGCGCCGCGCCGGACGCGTCGCGCCCCGCGTCCGCCTCGGGCTCGTCGAAGCGAAGCTCGCCGTCGCACGCACCAAGGGACAAGGCGGAGGAGGCGGCGATCGCGGCGAGGGCGGTGAGGACCTCTGGCGCGACGCCCGCCCGCGGCGGCGTCATGGGTCGACGCGCCCCGCCAAGGCCTCGGCGGTCGCGCGCGCGAACCCGCGGGGGTAGCGC
>CAZHGG010001099.1:0-2317 GCA_964531755.1 uncultured Polyangiaceae bacterium | reverse complement strand
GGACGCGCGATCACACCGGTCGGCGGAACGCGGGCTCGCGCGAAGGCGGGTTCGCGCCCGGCGGCGGGCGCCGCTCAGCCCTCGGGGGCGGCGCCGTCGACGCCCGCGCGCCCCACACACGTCGCGGGCTTGGCCTCCTGCCGCAGCACGCGCGAGGACCCGTCCGCCTCGACGCGCATGAGGACCTCGTGGGGGTCGAAGCAGCTCGTCGACTTCACGTACACCTCGTAGCCGGCGCTCGCGCGGCGCACCGACGCCTTGCACGTGGGGCTCGTGGTCGTGGCGATCGCGACGACGGCGGCGGCCTTCGCCGGCGCGTCGATCGGGGCGAGGGCCTTGCCGGCCGACGCGGGGCTCGTGACGATGACGACGTCGTCGCCGCGCGTGGCGACGACGTACCTGTGGCCGGGCATGCGGCCGTGGCTACCGTTGGAGAAGCCCTCGCTGCTCTCGGCCTCGGCGACGCGCGCGACGCAGGCGTCGTGCGCCTTCGCGCCCTTGCACTTCTCGCCGGCGCTCGCCTCGACCGTGTGCCCCGCGTCAGGCTGGCCCTGGGTGCGCCGGACCTCCGCGTAGGCGAAACCCGAGGTGAACGCCTCGGCCAGGGAGAACGTCGCGCCGCCGCACGCGTCCTCGGGGAACGTGCCCCACGTGAGCGGGGCCTTGTTGCACGCGGCCGCCAGGGCGACGGCGCCCGGGAGGCACAGCGCGGGGAGGCAGCGACGGAGCGAGGCGCGTGCGAACATGGGTAGATTCAGCTTCTGCCACGGGAAGGTGGCTGTGGGCAAAACCCCCGTTCAAAGCCGTGCGTGCGGCTCAGACGCCGATAGACGTACCCGTCGAGCCTGATTGAACTTCGCGGCGGCCCTCGCGGCCGACTCAGAGGCCGACGAGGCGGAGGCTCGCCTCGTGCAGCTTGCCCGGCGCGGCCGCGTCGTGGGCGCTCGGGTTCGGGGAGCGCAGCGGCCAGCCGCCGCCCTTCAAGGCCTTGTCGCGGTAGATGCCGGTCTGGCTGTAGTACGCGCCGGCGTGCTCGTCGACCGAGGGCGAGAGCAGCGCGAAGAGCGTGGTCTGGGCGCCCTCCCACGGCTCGATCATGCCGGAGAGGCGCAGGAACGGCCGCAGCAAGAAGTCCTGCGCCCACGTGGGCATGGTGGAGCGAATGAGGTTCGTGCGCACCCACCCGGGGTGGACGCTCACGGCGGTGACGCCGGTGCCCTGGAGGCGCTCCGCGAGCGAGCGCGCGTGCAGCAGGTTCGCGAGCTTCGACTGGGCGTACGCCTCCCAGCCATCGTACGGGCGACGCTCGAACTGGAGATCGTCGAAGTCGATGCGCCCCTCGCGCCCCTGCGCGACGTCGTGGTAGCAGCTCGAGAGGATCACCACGCGCGATGGCGCGCCCTTCTTCAGCGCGTCGAGGAGCAGCTCGGTCAGCAGGAAGTGGCCGAGGTGGTTCACGCCGAGCTGGGTCTCGAAGCCGTCTCTCGTCTTCCCCTGCGGTGTGTTCATGACGCCCGCGTTGTTCACGAGGCCGTGGAGGGCCTCGTGGGCCGCGAGGAAGCGCTCCGCGAAGCCGCGGACGGACGCGAGGTCGGCCAGGTCGAGCTCGGCGACCTCGATGGTGCCCTTCACCCCCTCGGCCATGAGGTCGGCGCGCGCGCGCTCGCCCTCGGCGACGCGGCGGCACGCGAGCACGACCGTGGCGCCTTGCTTGGCGAGCTGGCCGACGGTGGTGAGGCCGATGCCGGAGTTCGCCCCCGTGACGACGTAGGTCTTCCCGGAGAGGTCCTGAGAGAGCAGCTCGGGGGGGCACATGAGGGGTCGGGGCATCGGCGGCCTTCGGTGGAGGAGTTTAACAGAACGACGGTCTGCAAAATAAGAGACCGTCGGTCTTCTGTCAAGGCGCGGGGTGCGCTATCTCTCGAGGGGATGAAGGCGTTCACGCGAGCCCGCCAGCCCGAGCAGAAGGAAGAGCGGCGGGCGCACCTCCTCGGGACGGCTCGCGCCATGCTGGCCGAGGGCGCGAGCCTAGGGGACGTCAGCCTGAGCGAGCTCGCGCGGCGCGCCGCGATGACGAAGTCGAACGTGTACCGGTACTTCGAGAGCCGCGAGGCCGTGCTGCTCGCTCTCCTCGAGGCCGAGTACGAGGCGTGGCTCGGCGACCTTCGAGGCTCGCTCCCGAAGCCGTGCACCACGGGGACACGACGACGTCGTCCTGCCCACGAGCGCCGCGCGGCCCCGGAGCCGGCATCGTCGTCCATCGACCTGTTCGCGCGCACCCTCGCGCGCTCTCTCGTTTCGCGGCCGGTGCTCGTGG
>CAZHGG010001098.1:0-2324 GCA_964531755.1 uncultured Polyangiaceae bacterium | reverse complement strand
GTCACGCAATCTTCGCTCGGGCTGCGCGGCGCCGGCCCCTCCGCCGCCACGGAGACCCCTATGCGATACGGCTTTCTCACCACCGCGTACACCACGAGCACCCTCATCCCGCGCGCGCGCGACATGCGGCGCTCACCCACGGCTTCCGAGCGAGTCCTCTGGGAGTACCTCCGCCATGGGCGGCTCGGTAAGACGGGGCTCGTTCGGCAGCGACGGGGCTCTTTGCGCCCCGCAACGTCGTAAGCAGCGTGCCGCTCGATGCGCGCGTGGCGCGCACAAGCCGCCGGTGTTCGACCCTCGGGCTCGTCGTAACGCGTGCCGCTCGACCGGGCAGCGTCGGCCCACGCCTGGAGCGTCGGGCCCCGCAGTCGGCGATCCGCTGCCCGTCGCCAGGAGCCCGCTCGCTCGATTCAGCTACGGAGAATAATACCGCTTGATCGCCCGTTCAATTGCGTCCGAAGACGCATGGACGGGCCGAACCTGAACGCCAAGATGCGCTTCAATGGCGTCAATCGTAGCGGCGCTATCGGGCTCGACTGCAACGATTAGGGCGTCACCCGAGATTGCGACCGGGACGACCGTATGCTTGACACAGAACTCCCTTGGGAGGAGCAGGATGGCTTCCTCGGCGACTGGGTACTCATCCAGGTCAACTGAGGGAACCCGGAACTGTTGCTGTGTGAAGCTCCCGGCGCGAAATTCCGCCGCGCTGGCTCTCGCGTCTTCACGATCAGTCTTCTTCACGCTCCCACCCGCATCCCATCAGGCTCAGTTTGGTGTGCCACAATCGCCTGGATCGAGGCAGTTCACGAGGCCCTCATAGGTCTTCGCGCACGGCGTTCCATCGGCACACGCGTAAGTGCATACAGTAACATCCTTTCCGTCAGGACCCTTCTTGAATTCACCCTTGTCCAGGCGACACTTCTTCTGTGCGGGCTCAAGGCACGGTGCATGGTGTGGACTCTCGTAGGTCCCCGACGCGCCGCCGCCCCCGGAGGAACCCCCGCCTCCGGCGGGCGGGTCGTCCCAAGGCCAAGACCAGCGCCCCGTCGGGTCCACCCAGTTGACCGGGTCTCCCCGCGCGTACTCGTAGAAGTTCCACCCGCCCCCAAACCGCGCCTCGTCCTTCGTCAGCCACCGCCCGGTGCTCGGATCATACTCCCGGGCCCCGAACCTCACGAGGCCCGTCGCGTCGTCGTAGAGCCCCCCGGCAAAGCCGAACGGGACCCCCTCGAACCCCGCCGTCACGCTCTCCGCGAGCACCTCGCCCCAGGGGCCGTGCTCCATCGTCTGCACCGCGGCGCCCGTGGCCACGTCGACCACGCTTCGCAGGCTGCCGAGGTGGTCTCCGTAGATGCGATACGTCGTGCTGACACCGCCCGCGGTGTCCACCATCAGCACCGGCAAGTGCCGCTCGGGCACGTACCCGTACGCCCTCGTGTGCGTCACGACGCCGCCGGCGCCCCGCACCGCCTCGCCCACCACGCGGAGCTGCCCGTCGTACAGCCACTCGCGCACCACCGCGCCGTCCACCCGCTTGGCCACGCGGCGGCCGCGGGCGTCCAGCGCGTAGTCCACCGTCGGCGCCCCGGGCTTGGTCACCGAGAGCAAGCCGCCCTCGCTGTCCCACGCGAGCGTCTGCGTGGCGCCGGCCACCGTGCGCGTCGTCACGTTGCCGTGCGCGTCGTAGGTGTACGTGACGCCGCCCTGGCTCGTCACGCGGTCTTGCGCGTCCACCGTGGCGCCCGCTCGATTCCCGTTCGCGTCATAGGCATAAGCCACGGGCCCGCCGCCATCGAGCTCGCTCGTGGCCAGTCGGCCCGCCGTGTCGTAGGTGTACGCCCACAGCTTCGGCGCGCCCGGGCCCCACGGGGTCTCCGTCTTGGTCGCGATGCGGCCCGCCGCGTCGTAGCTGACGCTCCACCCGCCCTTGCGCGTAGAGAGGGGTGCCCCCACTCGTCGAGGGGACTCCCGCGCTCGTCCGGCGCGACACCACGCGATCTCCCGCGGGGAACGCGCCGCTCGCGTTCACGGGAGCCCCTCGCCGGTCTCCCCCAAATCGCGTGCTCGGGCCGGCGCCTCCTTGGCACACGCGATAAGCCGCGAGCGCCGCCCCTCCGCGCGCTCAGGGGGAGACCCATGAGCCCGCGAGGCGACGCGGGGCGCTCGGGAGGCCCGCGGCGCCGGCGACCTCGAGAAGCGCCGGTTCGTGCATGTTCGGCCCGCCCGCGGCGTTGCCGGGAGGCGTCACGAGCTTCGGCGCGCCCAGCGCGTCGTAGGTCTGCGTCACCACGCGACCTCCCGGCAGCAGCATGCTCGTCGGT
>CAZHGG010001097.1:0-2325 GCA_964531755.1 uncultured Polyangiaceae bacterium | reverse complement strand
CTGCGCCGCCCGCTGCACCTCCTCGCGGCGTCGGCGTCGGCGCGGGCGGCGGCGCGAGCTCCTTCGCCGGCGCCTCGGGCGCGTACCCAGCCCAGGGCAGCGGGCCGTACCCGGCCCAGGGCAGCGGCCCGTACCCGGCCGTGACGCCCGACTACCCTGTCCAGCACGCCGTCATCCAGTCGGCGCCCCCGCCGGCCGCAGCGCCACCCGCCGCGCCGCCGATCTCACACCAGCCACCGCCGATGCCCGGGCTCGGGTCGACGATGGAAATGCACGCCGCGCCGCCGCTCCCGCAGGCCATGGCGCCCATGCAGCAGCCCATGCAGCAGCCCCCCATGCAGCAGCCCCCCATGGGGTACGGGCCGCCCGCGCAGCCCATGGGATACCCGCCGCCCGCGCAGGCGCCCATGCAGCCAGGCTACGGGCAGGCGCCGCAGCCGGGCTATGGGCAGGCGCCCGCGCAAGGTCGCCCCTACACCCCCGTCCTCGTCGACGTCACGCCCCGCGCGCTCGTGGTCGAGACCGCGGGCGGCTTCTGCGACACGGTCATCCCGCGCAACGCGAAGATCCCCTGCGAGCGCACGCGGAAGTTCTCGACCGGACGCGATCAGCAGACCGTGGTGCGCGTGCGGGTCGCGCAGGGAGAGCACTCGACCTTCGCCCAGAACACCTACCTCGGCGAGGTCGAGCTCAGCGGCCTCCGCCCGGCCGGCCGCGGGGAGGTCACCGTCGCGGTGACGTTCGAGCTCGACGCCGACGGCACCCTCAACGTCCGCGCGGCCGACAGCGCCACCGGGCACGAGGCCCGCGCCGCGCTGCGCCTGCTCGGGGTGGCGGACGAGGAGTCGGTCCTCGACATGATGCACCGCATGGGACAGGCGTAGCCCCGATGGACGAGGCGGCGCTCGCGGGCTGGTTGGCTGTCCTGGACAAGCTCTCCTACTACGCCGTGCTCGGCGTGGACGCCCGCGCGACGCACGACGACCTGCGGGGCGCCTTTCACGCCTTCGCCGAGGCGTTCCACCCCGACTCCCATCACGGGCGCTCCCGGGAAGAGCGGCGGGCGATCGACAAGATCTTCAAGCGGGGCGCGGAGGCCTTCCGCGTTTTGTCGGATCCGCAGCTCCGCGCGCACTACGACCAGACGCTCGCGCTCGTGTCCGACCACGGCCAGGCCCGCGCCGCGGTCGCCCACACGCGCACCCCCTCGCGCCCGGGCTTCTCCGCCGCGTCCGGGCGCCTCGTGGACTCGGTGAAGTCGCCTGGCGCGCGACCGTTCGTGCTGCGCGCCGAAGAGCTGCAGAAGAAGGGCGACTTCAAGCAGGCCAAGATCCAGCTCACCCTCGCGCTGCACATGGAGCGAGGGAACGCCCGGCTCGTGGAGTTCGCCCGCTCGCTCGACGAGGGCGCGCGCAAGCAGGCCGAGCAAGAGAAGAACAGCTGGAAGAAGTGACCGCGGCTCCGCGCGGATCGCGAGAGGGGCGCGCCGTCACGCCGCCAGCACGATCCCGTCGCGCAGGACGCGCGCGAGCTCGCTCGAGATCCGTCGGAGCGCCGCCAGCGACCCCTCGAGCGCGCCGGTGACCTCGGAGAGCTCCTTGTCGAGCTCGTCGTTCTTGTCGTCGAGCTGCCGTTGCAGGACCTCGATCTGGTAGCCGAGATCGACCACAACGCCGGCCATGCGGCGCTCCTCGTCGACGAGCGCGCCGAGCTCCCACGCGCGCCCGTCCTCGGCCGGGGGCCGGGTCGCCTTCGCGAGGTCGGTCTCCGAGGGGCCCGCCTCCATCGCCACGCGCCGCGCGCGCACGGCCTCGAGGTGGGCCCGTTCGCGCGAGCGGTCGCGCAGCAGCACGTCGATCGCGTGGCCGAGCGTGGACCGGAACTCGCGCCCGCGCGCCTCGAGCCGGTCGACGCGAGACTGCAGCTCCGCCACGGCCCTGCACGAGCGCTCGACGCGGGGGATCATCTCGCCCGCCATGATCGCGAGCTCCGCGGCGCGGGCCGCGCCGTCCGTGCCCCCGCGCCTGCGCGCCTCGCCGATGCGCCGCTCGAGCTCGGCGAGCGCGGTGCGCCACTTCGTGGCCATCTCCGGCGTGGCCAGGTGAGGGAGCATCACCGGAGGGCGCGCCGGGTCGTCGGGCGGGCCGCTCGAGCGCTGCGTGTCTGCCAGGGCCGCCGCGCCGGCCCGCGCGGACTCGGCGCTCCGTGAGAGCGCGGGCCGCGAGAGCACCATCACCACCGAGTCGGGGCGGGCGTCGGTCGCGTCGATCGGAGTCTCGCCGTGGCCGGCGCGCGGGCTCCGCGTCGAGGTCACGGCGATCGCCG
>CAZHGG010001096.1:0-2327 GCA_964531755.1 uncultured Polyangiaceae bacterium | reverse complement strand
CGTGGGGGCGCCGCGAGGCGCCTCGCCCATGGTGCGCGTCAACGCGGCGCGCGACGGCCTCGCGGCCGATCCGCTCCCGTCGAAGAAGCTCCACGTCGCCTGGCGCAAGTCGACAGGCGCGCCGCTCGAGGGCCCGCCCGTGGTGGACGACCGGGGCCGCGTGATCGTCGCGGGCGCGCGCGGCGACGTGGTGGTCCTCTCCCCGGACGGCGAGGAGGTCGCGCGGGCCGCGACGGGCGCGCAGGGCCCCGGGCCGCTCGCCCTCACCGCCGACGGCACCGCGGTGTTCACGACCTCGAGCGGCGACGTGGTCGGGGCGCGCGGCACGCGGCGGCGGTTCCTCGTGCGCGCAGGTGTCCCGTCACCCTCGAAGGTGGCGCCGCTCCCCATGCGAGATGGCGGCTTCATCGCCGCGGTCGGGTCCGCGCTCGTGTTGCTCGACACCGAGGGCCACGAGCGCGCGCGCGCCCAGGGGCCCGAGCCGTTCGTCGGGCCCCTGGTGGCGATCGGCGCGCGCGTGCTCGGCGCGAGCCGCGGCGGCACCGTGTTCTCCTGGTCGCCCGGCGGGGAGATCATCCGCGTCGGCAGCTTCCGCGCGCCCCTCGACGGAGGGCTCACGGTCGAGGACGGCGCGCGGCTGCTCGCCGTCACCGACGCACGACAGGTGACCGAGCTCGACCTCGCCCGCGGCGCCACGCGCCCACGCGGCACGGCGGCCGCCGGCTCGCTCTACCTTGGGCCACCGGCGCTATCCCGCAACGCGATCGTGCTCCAGGGCGTCGCGCTCGGCGCGACGTACCTCGTGCTGCTCGACCGCACCGGGCGCGAGACCCGCGTGCCCATCGGCCCCACGTCCTCCGCGGCGACCGCGCTCCTGCCTGACGGCGGCGTCCCGCCGATCGTGGCCCCGCAGCACACCGGCCCGCTCGTCGACGGGCGCGGGACGATCGCGTTCCTCACATCCGACGGGCACGTGGGGGTCGCCTCCACGGAGGCGGGCACCTCCACGGTGGCGGAGCCCGTGTGCGGCGCCCTGAGCAAGACGTCGGTGATCCCCGGCCTCGCGCCGGCCGGCCCCCTCGCGTTCGTGGTGGCGTGCGAGAACGGCGCTGTGGTGAAGATCGCCGGGGAGTGACCGAATTTCGCCGGCCCCCATTGATGCCCCGCGCCGCGCGCGCTACCCTCCGACCATGATCACCGTCACCGAACGCGCCGCCGAAAAGGTCCGTGAAATCGCCGAGGCGGAGAACCTCCAGGGCCAGGGCTTGCGGCTCAAGGTGATCGGCGGTGGCTGCGCCGGCTTCAGCTACGACCTCTACTTCGAGGACGCCGTCACCGACATGGACGAGTCGTTCGAGTGCCTCGGGGTGAAGCTCTACATCGACCCGCTGAGCTTCCAGTACCTCGAAGAGACCGAGATCGACTACGTCGAGGGCGCGCACGGCGCCGGCTTCAAGTTCAACAACCCGAACGTCAAGGGCAGCTGCGGCTGCGGGTCGTCGGTCAGCTTCTAGCGGCCGTCCTGGCCGCGGGCGCGCGCCCCGCTAGAACTGCGCGAAGAAGTCCCATGTGGCCTGGCGGCCGGGGCTCCACATCGCGTGGCCCTGGCCTGGCACGTTGCACACCAGCACTGGGCGCGTGCAGCCCTGCGGCGCCTCGCACGGCGTGGGTGACGCCGGCGCTCGCGTGGCGCCGCAGCCATTCCAGAACGACCAGTGGCGGATGGCCTTCTCGCCCTCCGACGGGCTGACGTTCGTGTCGGCCAGGCCATGAAAAATGGCGGCGGCCACAGGCGCCGTCGGGCAGATCAGGTGCCCGGCGGCGTCGTAGCTGCCCGGCGTAGCGAACGGCCCTCCCCCCGCGTGGGAGGCGATGGCCCGCAGCACGCCGCCGCGGCCACAGGCGAGCTGGTTCGCGAAATAGGCGCCCGCGCTCGTGCCCACGGCGAAGAAGCGCGTGGTGTCGAGGCAGAGCGTGTCGGAGAGCGCCCGCACGAGCGCGTCGAAGAAGGCGAAATCTCCGTTCTGCGCGTACGGCGTGTTGAGATCCCAGTTGCCGCGGACAGCGTCCGGGTACACGAAGACGGCGCCCTCCGACCGACCCTCCAGGTCGAGGTAGGGCCGCGCCGACGCGCCGTTGCGCCCCCCCGAGTGGAGGCCCACCACGAGGCGATGCGCGCGCCGCGGGCTGTAGCCCTCGGGCACCCAGAGCGTGTAGGTGCGCGTCGCCCCGCCGACGGGCAGCGAGAGCCCCTCGCGGACCCCCGAAGGCGCCGCGGCGCCGCGCCCCGGCGTGCCGTTCGGCGGCGGCGCGGCGTCGACGGGCTC
>CAZHGG010001095.1:0-2328 GCA_964531755.1 uncultured Polyangiaceae bacterium | reverse complement strand
GCGACGAGGATCGTCCCGGACCGCTACCCGGAGGGCCAACTACCTGGCTCCCCCGGGCTGCTCCAAAATCCGCGGATCCTGATGCCCGTCAACAGTCAACAGGCTTTCGGTGCGCGTCGTTCGCCGGGCGGGTCGCGGACGGCGATTTTCTGTGCCCGCGGACGCAGGTGGGCCTCGGGGCTCGCGATCGCGGTCCCGTGAGGGCGTGGGGTCAGGCGGCGTCGTCGGTGGGGTCGCGCGCTCTCGCGAGGGTCGGCGGCTCGGTGGGGAGTCCGAGGGCGAGCAGGGCGTCGCGGATGGCGTCGGGGTCGTGGATGTCGGCGACGACGGTCCTTCTGCCTCCGCAGGGGCAGGCCAGAACGTCGTGGAGGTACACGCGCCGATGGAGAGTCGCCCAGTCCATGCGGCCGGACCACGGGGTCAGGAGGCCGGCGCCGAGGCTGGTGTTCGCGGCGGTCTGGCCCTGTAAGACGGCGGTCTGGCCCTGCAAGGCGATGTCGGCGCGCGGGTCCTTCTTCTTGCTCTTCGTCTTCTTCGCGGGCGGCGGAGGCCTGGGCGGGTCGCCCGGTCGAGGGAGCTTCGCGGGGGGCCGCATCGCAACGACGGCGCGCCGCCACGAGGAATTCGGTGCGAGGACGCCGGCGAAGCGCTGGAGCGGGAAGCGCGGTGGGGGAATCAGGATCGCGATGCGCGCGAGGAACTGTACGGGGGTCATGACGAGGTGGGTGGCGCCGTTCCTTCTGGGCTTCCTCAGGCGGTAGGCGACGCGTCCGTCCGGGAGAAGCGAGATGCGCTCGAGGCTGAAGGGCGGGCGTGCCCCGTACCTGCACAGTCTCTCGAGGCCGTCGCGATCGCCCTTGTGAAGGAAAACGCCAGCGTGGATGTTGAAGCCTCGCACCTCGGCGGCCCATCGGCTCTCGCTTCCGCGCCGGTGCTCCTCGTCGTCCGGCTCCTCGCCGCCATGGCCGCCGATGCGCAGGAAGGTCCCTCCGAAGAGGGACATCTGCATGCAGGCCTCGAGAGGAGAGAGCTCCGGCGCCTCGTTCGAGCGCTCCTCGGGGGGTCGCTGGTCGAGGAGGCCCTTTCGGCGGAGCCACCTCGTCATCCGCGCCTCGACGCGCTCCGCGACGGACGCGAGCTCCTCACGGGAGGGCGCGTGCCCGGGGTGGAAGCGCACGGCGCCTTCCTCGTCGCGGGTGAAAACGCCGTCCGGACAGACGACATGAAAGTGCACGAAGGAGCCGAGCGCGGAGTGAAATCTCTGCACGAACGTCACGCTCCCCGTCTCCGCGCCCGCGAGCCCCGAGGACGCCTTCTGCCAGCGCGCGAGCTCCTCCACGAAGAAGCGGTGGCACGCCGTCAGCGCGTCGGGGCGGAGCGCCATCACACGACGCACCTCGAATGGCGCGGTGAGGACCCACTGCCTCATGGCGGTGTCGGGGAGGACGTGATCGCGCAGGTGGCACGTCGCGTCCCACATGCGCCTCGCGGAGCAGGATGGGCACGCTCCTCTGCACTTGCACGAGTAGCTGACGAGGATCTCCTGGCCGCATTTCCTACATGCGACGCGTAGAAAACCATGGGCCGCGATCCCGCAGCGCAGGTAGCGTCTGAGCTCCTGCACGACGTAGCGTGGGAGGTCCTTGCCGCGCTCCTCGCGGACCGTGGCGAGGAAGGTCTCGAGGTGCTCGCGCACCACGATGTGCAGCGCGGAGAGCTCGGGCCTCCTCCGCTCGTAGGTCGGACAGGGCGTGGCTGGGGTGGCGGCGGCCGCGGACACACGCGCCCATCGGCAAGCCCCGAGCCGATGTCCGCCCCAGCGTTCTCGCGTACTTGCGCGCGGCGCCCCATGTCCCGGGACACTTTCGGGTGTCCCGGGGACACCCTCCAGGCTCCTCCCCGACGTTCATGGGCGCGGGTTCATGGGCGCTCGTGTCCGGGTTCATGGGCGCTCGTGTCCGGGTTCATGGGCGCTCGTGTCGAGCACCCTCGCGGACCCAAGAAGCCCGTGCCGAAGAGGAGCCGCTTCGCCACGGGCCACGCTCAGCTCGTCCGCGCGCCGCACGATGAACACCTTGGCGCGCCCCTCGTGGGGCGGAAACGCGGCCCGCGTGAGGATCAACGTGCGCACCTGATCCACTGTTGACGAGCACGTGAAACCGCAGAAAACGGAGCAGCCCGGCTGCCAGACGACGCTGGCGGCCGGGCAGCGTACCGGGGCCCGGGAGAGCTACTTCGGCGTGCGCACCGCCCTCCTCGCCTTCGCTTCGGTTTGCGACTCTCGGAGCCTGTAGCTCTCGCCCTCGATCGTCACGATGTCGGCGTGGT
>CAZHGG010001094.1:0-2329 GCA_964531755.1 uncultured Polyangiaceae bacterium | reverse complement strand
ATGGTGAGCGCGGGCTCGACCACGTAGAGGCGGTTCATGCCCTCGTTGGGCGACTTCGGCCGGCGGCCCGCCGAGAAGCCGCGCGCGTTGCGGACGGCGCCGCTCTCGAGCCCGAGGAAGTCGGAGTCGAGCGCGAGGATGGTCTCGGCCTGGGAGAGGTCGTGCACGACGTTGAGCGACTCGCCGAACGCGAGCTTCGTGCCCTCGCGCGCGTTCGAGTCGTTCACGGGCGTGTACGCGACGAGCTTCGCCTTGGGGAAGCGCGCCTTCACCGCCTCGCGGAGCCGAGTGAGCGTGGGCGAGGCCGCGGGCTGGTAGAGCACGCGGAGCTTCTGGCCGCCGTCGGCCAGCTGCAGCTTGAGCGCCTCCTGAAGGGCCTGCTCGGCCTCGGCGAAGCCCGCGACGGCGTGCCCCACGTTGCGGGTGCCCTCGCGGCGGGCGTGCATCGGGGCGCGGATGCGGTCGGGATCGTAGATGTCGAACACGCTCGCCTGGGCGAAGTGGTCGGTCTTCCCGCGGCTCGCCGGGTGGTCGGGGTTGCCCTCGATCTTCGTGGGCCGGCCCTCGTGCGACTCGGCGATGAGGCCGATCGCCTCGCCGCGCTGCACGCGCACCGTGGCGTAGTGCTCCGACACGCCGGGCAGCGCGTACTCGGGCGCCTTCGTGTACGGGAGGATCTTCTCGACCGGGCGGCGAGCGCAGCCCTCCGCGAACACGGCGGTGGACAGGCCAGCGAACAGCATGAAGCCGCGGCGGCCGACCGCGGCGCGCTCGTCGGCGGCCTGCGCGAGCGCGCGGGCCTCGTCGAAGCCCTTGGGGAACTCGGCGGTCGCGCGCGCGTCACGCGCGGCGGGGTCGGCCTTGGCCTCGAGGCTCTTCCAGAAGGTCTTGGCGCCGTCGAGCGGGGCCGGGGGGGCGGCGGGGGCGGGATAAGGCTGGCGGCGGCTCATCGGTGGCACCCCGAGCAGTGCGTGGGCGGGTTGACTTGCGGCGCGGTCCAGTTGGCCGCCGCGGCGGGGGTCCACTCCATGTTCGTGACCTGATCCTTCGGGCGAAGGTTGGGCGTGGGGTTGCGGTGGCAGTCGAGGCACCAGCCCATGTTGATTGGGGCCTCGCTGCGGACGACTTCCATGCGGTCGATGCGGCCGTGGCAGGTGGCGCACCCGACGCCGACCGACACGTGCACGCTGTGGTTGAAGAAGGCGTGGTCGGGGAGCTTGTGGATCTGCACCCACTCGACGGCGGTGTTCTTCTCCCAGCTCTCGCGCACGGGCTTCAGCCGGGCGCTGTCTGTCTTGACCATCGCGTGGCAGCCCATGCAGGTCTGCGTGGGCGGGATCATCGCCTTCGCGGCGCTCTCCACGTTCGTGTGGCAGTAGCGGCAGTCCATGCCGAGCTGCCCGACGTGGAGCCGGTGGGAGTAGGGCACCGGCTGCTCGGGCGCGTAGCCAACCTGGAAGTGCTTGGGACCGACGTAGTACCAAACGAGGAGGACCAGCGCCGCCGGCACCACGGAGCCTACGGCGCCGAGGATCATCGGGAGCTTGTTGAGCGATCGGGGGAAGATCTGCATAGGCGTGCCAGACTGCGGAGAGCGGGGAGGGCCAGGCTCGCGCCCTTCCGCCCGCGGGCATGGGCCCACGGGCGCGGAGGCGCCGGATAGCGGCGCTCTTATAGAGGAGCCATGCCTCCGCGTACAAGTGCGTTCGGGCAGGAAATCGAACCTGCGGCGACAGCGCCGCAAGTACTGAGAAGCACTCGTGAAAGGTGGTGGTGCCGGATCGCGAAAAGTTTGCGCGCGGGCACGCGGGGCGGGCCGTAGGCGACGCCGACGCCGACGCCACTTGGGGGCACGCGCCCCCACTTTCCCGGACGCTCGACCGCGCTGGGCGCGCTCACTGCGCGAGGCGGTCGGCCTCGGGCTTGTGGGTCGGGCAGTCGCGGGAGAGCCAGGTCAGCTCGACGGCGGCGCCGCGCGGGGCACGCACGAGCACCGAGCCAGGCTGGAGATCGCGGCGCGCCCCGCGCGCGGCGAGGTCGCCCGGCGCGAGGGTCGCGCGCACCGCGACCAGCATCCCGCTGTGGAACTCGAAGCGCACCTTGGGGACCTCCCGGCTCGGCACGGAGTACTCGAGCATCCCCTCACCGCCGGGGACCGCGCGCCAGGACGCCGGCCCGTCGGCCCCGCTCGGAGGCTGGAAGCGCGCGCGGACGTCGCCGGGCGTCATGCCCAGGCGGACGCCATGAAACGTGTCGGGGGGCTCGCGACGCGCGCAGGCGCCCAGCGCCGCCACGCAGGCCGCGCCGATCAGCGTGACCGCCGCCCAGC
>CAZHGG010001093.1:0-2336 GCA_964531755.1 uncultured Polyangiaceae bacterium | reverse complement strand
GAAGCGCTCCGCGGGGCCCGCGGCGGTGAAGCCCGAAAGCACGTCGACGGCGACGTCAAAACGGCCGCGGTCGGCCGCCGCCTCCGCCTCGGCGACGAGCTCGAGGGCCTTCGCGGCCGAGCGGGTGCTCTCGAGGGCGGCGTCGTGCTTGGCGAGGGCGGCGTCGACGTCGACCGCGGAGACGAGGGCCTCGCGCCCGAGCTTGTGCATCATGGCCCGCAGCGCGCCGGGGTTTCCGCCCGCGCGCTCCACGAGGTGAGCGACGAGCGAGTCGGGGAGCGACACGATCGCGCGGCGCGCGAGCTCCTCCGCCGCGCGCGGCTCGAGCTTGGGCATCTCGAAGCGCGCGCAGGCGCCCACGGCGACCGCCCCGAGCTCGCCCACCGTGGCCACGGCGACGAGGCGCGCGCCCTCCGAGGAGAGGGCCCGCAGGGCGGCGAGCGCGTCCGCGGGGAGCGAGGCGAGGTCGTCGACGCAAAGCACCAGCCTGCCCGGCGCGGCGCCCTCGGTCGCCAGACGGAGCGCCTCGAGCGCACTTAGGCCGGTCCGCGGGGCCTCGACGACGGCCGCGGCCACCCCCTGCAGGCCGAGCGAGAACGCCAGCCGCCGGAGCAGCGTCGAGCGGCCCGAGCCGAGCGGCCCCTCGAGCGCGAGCGCCTCCCCCTCTTGCATGGATACTACACGTTTCTCGAAGGCGGCGCCGAGGGCGTCGAGGCCCAAGACCGGCCAGCCGAGCGCCCCCGCGAGATCGCCCTGCCCGAGCCCGGCCGCCCGTCTCAACGCGCTCGCCAGCTCGTCGGCGCTCGGGTACCGGTCCTCGGGCTCCCCCTCGGTCGCGCGCTTCGCGACGCGCGTGAGGGCCACGTACACGTCCCGCTCGAGCTCGTCCCCGCGCTCGTCGAGGCCCTCCTGCAGCGTGGCGCCGACGGCGTACACCTCAGCGCGCACGCCGACCGCCTCCCCGGCGAGCACCTCCGGCGCTGCGTATTTGGGCGTGAGACCCCGCGCGCGCTCACCCGCGCGCAGAGGCGCGGCGAGGCCGAGGTCGACCAGCGTCGCGCGGCCCTCCGGGCTCACGACGATGTTGGCCGGCTTCACGTCGCCGTGGAGGAGCCCGCTCCGGTGGAGCAGCGTGAGCTGATCGGTCGCGTCGGCGAGCGGCGCGAGCCATGGGCGCTCGGGCGTGGCGAGCACCGCCTCCAGCGAGGAGCCCGGCGCGAGCTCCCGCACCATGTAGCGCTCACCGCTCGGCAGAGCGCCGAACCCGACGATGCGGGGCAGGCCGAGCCCGTCGAGCGCCGAGAGGGCCACGGCCTCGCGCACGAGCGCACGCGACTCCGCGTCGCCCGCGCCCTCGGCCAGCACCTTGAGCGCCAGCCGCGCGCCGGTGATGCGGTCCGTCACCGCGAACACGGCGCCGCCGCCCCCCTGACCCAGCTGCTGCGCGCCCTCGTAGCGCGCGGGGATCTTCACCGCGACCCGCCGCTACCTTGCCGGAGGCGGCGGAGGCGGCGCGAGCTCGGGGCCCCGCGCGACCGGCCGCTCGAACCCATAGCTGCCGCTGAAGCCGAACCAGAACCCGGTGAGCGCGAGCCCCAGGCTGAGGCGCCCTTCGAACTGCTTGATCGGCTTGAAGCGGAGGCCGACCTGCGGGATGGCGACCCAGGGGATGACGTTGGGCTTGGAGCCCCCGTTCGCCCAGCTCGGCTCGAGGTATCCGCCCACGCGCGCGACCTTCGATGCCTGGTGATCGCGCGTGTTGCAGCCCGACCCCGTGCTGGGGGTGCGCACCTCCTCGGTGTCGCACTGCACGTACGTCTTGCCGTTCGCCGAGTACTGCGGGTTGCCGGTGCCCTCCTTCACCCAGTTGTTGAGGAGATCGCCGAACACGAACCCGACGCCGAGGCCGATGCCGTACTCGAAGTCGATCATGCGGTGGATCTTGGTCGACCAGAGCAGGTCGACCGTGGCCTGGATCGCCTTCAGGCTGCTGTTGCCGACCGCGTAGTTCCCCACGAAATCGCTCGCGCCCTTGTCTTTGTAGAGGATGTCGTCGGTGCCGAACTCCGTGTAGGTCAGCGCCGGGATGACCGAGAAGCCGTTCTTGCGGATGTCGAGCTCGAGGCCGATGTTGTTCGAGTAGATGGTCTGGCCGCCGTCGACGAACGCGTCGAGCAAGAACTTGGGCAGGACCACGCCTCGGTAGCGGAGCCCCGCGAACAAGTAGGTGCGCTCGGGCGTCTCGCTCACGTCGCTCATGTTCGAGCCGACGTCCATCACCGGGGGCGCGTTGGCCACCCTCGCGACGCCGTCGGCCCCGGCGGCGCCGCCCGCGG
>CAZHGG010001092.1:0-2338 GCA_964531755.1 uncultured Polyangiaceae bacterium | reverse complement strand
GCGCGTGACCTGCACGACGAGATCGCCCTCCTCGAGCCGCGGGACGAACTCGACCCCGCGGCCCGCGGCGGCGAGGGCCCCGAGGGCGACGAGGGCGAGCGCGAGGCCCGCCGCCCCGCGGGGGCGCGCGAGGGTGCGCTCGAGCAGCGGCTCGTAGCCGCGGCGGAGGGCGCGCACCACCCAGGGCTCGCGCGAGTGCGCGCGGCGGAGCAGCAGCGACGAGAGCGCGGGCACCCACGTGAACGTGAGCACGAGGGCGGTGCCGAGCGCGAAGAGCACCGTGAACGCCATGGGGCGGAACATCTTCCCCTCCACCCCCTCGAGCAGGAGGATGGGCACGTAGACGAGCGCCACGATGAACACGCCGAACGCGATGGGGCTGCCCACGGCGCGCGCCTCGCGACCGAGCGCCGGGCCGGACGCGATGCGGTGCGCGGCCATCGACGTGAGCGCGCCCTCGACGACGACGACCGCGCCGTCCACGACGAGCCCGAAGTCGATCGCCCCGAGGCTCATCAGGTTGCCCGTGATGCCAAACGCGCGCATCAGCGCGAACGCGCCGAGCATCGCGAGGGGGATGGTCGTGGCGACGACGAGGCCCGCCGCGAGATCGCCGAGCAGGAGGAGCAGCACGACGATGACGATGAGTCCCCCCTCCAGCAGCGACCGCTTGACCGTGGCGAGCACGCGATCGACCAGGCTGGCGCGGTCGTAGAACGTGGTTATTTTCGCGCCCACGGGGAGACGCGCCTGCACCTCCGTGAGGCGCGCGGCGACGTCGGCGACGATCGCGTGCGCGTTCCCACCCGCGACCATCTGCACCATGGCGTAGACGGTCTCGCCCTGTCCGTCCGACGTGGCGGCCGCGAGGCGAAACGCGGCCCCTTCGCGTACGGTCGCCACGTCCTGCACGAGGACCGGGCGCCCGCCGGGCGTGAGCGCGACGACCTGCTGCGCCACCTGGGCGAGCGAGCGGTACTGGCCGTCGAGGCGCACGATCGCCTGCTCGCCGCCGCGCTCGAGCGCGCCTCCGCCGCCGCTCGCGCCGCCCTCGAGGAGGACCTCCTCGACCTGGCGCTGCGTGAGGCCGTGGGCCGCGAGGTCGATCGCGCGGAGGCGCACCTCGACCTGCCGGGTGTCGCCGCCCCAGCCGTTGACCTCGACCACGCCGGGCACCGTGCGGAGCGCCCGCGCGACTTCCCAGTCGAGGAGCGTGCGGATCTCGGCCGGCGTGTGGCCGGGCCACGAGACGGTGAAGTGGAGCACCTCGCCGAGCCCGGTGCTCATGGGGCCGAGCTCGGGCGCGCCGCCGCCGAGGACCGCCGCGCGGGCCGCGGGGAGCCGCTGCGACACGGTGGCGCGCGCCTCCTCGAGCGAGGCGCCCTCGTCGAACACGACGGTCACCGCCGACACGCCGCTCCGCGAGACCGAGCGGATCTCCGAGGTGCGTGGCATGCCCGCGAGCGCGAGCTCCACGGGCCGCGTGACCAGCGCCTCGGTCTCGAGGGGTGAGAGGCCCGGCGCCGCCGTGAGGACCTGGACCTGCACGTTGGTGATGTCGGGGACGGCGTCGATCGGCAGCTCCGCGTAGGCGCGCGCCCCGACGAGGGCGAGCAGCAGCGTGCCCAGCACCACGAGCCACCGGTGCCTCACGCAGAGCTCGACGAGGCCGCCGATCACGGGCTCTCGAGCTCCGCGCGCAGGAGCTCCCCCTTCAGCAGCACCGCGCCCACGACCACCACTCGCTCGCCCTCCGCGAGCCCGTCGAGGACCGCGACGTCGTCGCTCGTCGAGGGGCCGAGCCGCACGGCGCGAGGCAGAAACGCCCCGGGCTTGGCGGTGGCAACGAACACCATGGAGGCGCCGCGCACCTCCACGACCGCGCCGCGCGCCACCGCGAGCGCGGGCGCCGCGTCCTCGGACGTGACCGACATGTCGACGAAGGCGCCCGGGAGCAGGAAAGGGCACGGACCGACGGGGGTCACGCGCAAACGCCGCGCGCGGGCCGAGGCCTCCACCACGGCGAGGGCCGCGACCACGCGCCCGGGGCACGCCGGCGATGATCGCCCGCGCGGGCGGAGCTCGGCCGCCGTGCCCGGCGAGGGCGGCGGCGCGCTCGGATCGGCCCAGAGGCCGTCGACCACCACGTGCTCGCTCGCGACCACGCGGAAGAGGACCTTGTCGGGCGTGACCGGCGCCCCGAGAGCCACGAGGCGCTCGGTCACCACGCCGTCGATCGGGCTTCGCAGCGGGGCGCGCGAGGGCAGCGGGCCATCTCCCCCCGCGGGCGGCTCCCACAGGCCGAGCGCGGCGAGCAGCGTGCGCGCCGCGGCGGCCT
>CAZHGG010001091.1:0-2340 GCA_964531755.1 uncultured Polyangiaceae bacterium | reverse complement strand
GTCAGGGGCCGCGTCGGCGGGAGGCGGCGCGGCGTCGGCCGCGTCGGCCGTGGGGGTCGTGTCCGCGCTGGCGTCGACCGGCGGGTCGTCGTTCACGTCCGCGATGCTCGCGGTGCTGCACGCGGCGAGCGGCGTGGCGAGGGAGGCGGCGAGGGCGACGGCGAGCGCGTAGCGAGTCTTCATCATGGCATGGGAACAGCAAGAAACGAGCCGCGCGCAAGGGCGCGAAACGATAGATGAGATGTAATGCCAGGTTGGGCCACACGCGATCCGGGCGTCGCGCTCACGGCATGAAGTTGAACACCTTCCCGCCGATCGTGACGCGCTCGACCGTCACCTTGCGGGCGGCGAGGTTGTTCGAGTCCCCGAGGACGAACAAGATCGCCGGCATCACCGTGCCGCGCGGCATGCCGTTGTCGCCGGTGTCGCCGTTCCACAGGCGCGCGGCGGCCGGCGCGTCGGTGAGGGGGCGAGGGGCGCTGCTGAGGTGCGAGAACAGCCCGCACTTGAGCGGCCCCGGAGGCGAGCTCGCGCCCACGATCTTGAAGACGGGATCCGACGGGTTGATCGTGACGTCGGTCATCGCGTCGGTCTGCAGGGCGAGCGCGGGGAGCGCCTCCGGATCGACCACCACGATGCCGTCGACCGCGTCGTTCCACGTGCCGCTGCCGTCGCAGTCGACCTGGAGGTTCAGGTAGAAGAACGGCGTGCCCTGATCGCGTCGGGCCCGCACGACGATCGTGCCGAGGGCGCTGAGCAGGACGTTGTCGTAGCCCGAGAAGCCGAAGAACGCCTTGTTCCCGGCGCCCGGGCCGTTGAACGCGCCCGGCGGGTTCGCGGCGCTGGGGAGGGTCTCGAACACGAGCCCCTCGGCCGTGAGCGCGTGCGCCGCCGAGTTCACCTCCACCGCCGTCACGCCTGGCGGGAGGCCGCCCGAGTCAGGCCCCGCGTCGACGCCGGCGTCCGCGTCGGCGCGTCCGTCGGCGCTGGCGTCGGGCGGGGGCTTCACAGGGGGCGGGACCGAGGTGCTCGGCGCCGGCGTCGTGGTCGAGGGCGTGGGCGCGGGGGGCGCGGCCGGAGGAGAGGGCGTGTCGGAGGCGACCTTCCCGCCGCACGCCCCGGCCAGGGCGAGGCCGGAGACGATGGCGATCCGGCGGACGAGCTTGCGCATCCCGAGTACCTCCCTTGGCGATCCCGCCCAGACTCTCAGAGTGCCAGCGAGGCGGAGAAAGTCAACGAATCCGCGCTTCGCCGCGCCCGCCCTCCTCGCCGCGCGACGAACGCGCGCGCCTACCGCGCGAGCGCGCCCGCGATGAGCTCTTGGGACCGAGTGAACAGCTCCTCGCCGATCGAGGGTCCCTCCGCGACGCGGTTCACGCGCGCCTCCCGCTCGGCCTTGTAATACTTGCCCGACGACGTCGCGAGGGCCGGGTCGGTCGCGCACTTCACCTGCGTGCGCGCGCCCTCCTCGTTCGTCAGCATGAAGAGCTTCATGATCGACCGCACGGGCCACGGCACCTCGCGCCACACGTCGGACGCGACCACCCCCGGATGGAGCGAGTAGGTCGTGACGCCGGTACCCTCGAGGCGCTTCGCGAGCGCGCGCGCGTGGACCACGTTCATCAGCTTCGACTCGCTGTAGAGCGCGAGCACCTTCGTCGGCGACGACACGGGCTGCGTGACGTGCGACCAGTCGATGCCCTTCGCGTTCAGGTGCGACGCGCTCGCCACGTTGACGACGCGCGCCGCGCCCGCCTCGCGCAGGCGGGGCAGCAAGAGCTCGGTGAGGTGGAAGGGCCCGAGGTGGTTCGTGCCCGTCGTGATCTCGAAGCCGTCCGCGGTGGCGCCCGTCGCGCCGGCGAGGCCCGCGTTGTTGATGAGCACGTCGAGCCGCTTGCCCGAGTCGAGGAAGGTCTTCGCGCACCGCTCGACCGAGCGCAGCGACGCGAGGTCGAGCTCCGCCAGCGAGACCTGCGCCTCCGGCAGCTCCGCGCGGAGCTCGGCCAGCACCGCCGCGGCCTTCTCCTGGGAGCGCGCCGCGAGCACTACCTCTCCCCCGCGCCGCGCGAGGGCGAAGACCGTGGCCTTGCCGATGCCCGTGTTCCCGCCCGTCACGAAGTACGTCTTGCCCTCGAGGTCTCGCATCGCGCCACGGTACCCCACGCCGGCGCGCGCGTGCGCGCCACGCGGCTAACTGGCGAAAACACGCGCGCTGCGGAACAATCCCGCCATGGCACGAAGACCCCTCGCCGTCCACGCCTCGACCGCGCTGTGCGCGCTGCTGCTCGAGGCGTCGCTCGCCCACGCGCAGCCTCGGGCCGCGGCCCCGCCGGCGCCCGC
>CAZHGG010001090.1:0-2341 GCA_964531755.1 uncultured Polyangiaceae bacterium | reverse complement strand
AGGGGCGCCGCCTCGGCCGCGGGGGGCGCCGCCTCGACCGCGGGGGCTGGCTCGGGAGGGGGGGCTGGGGCTGGGGCTGGCTCGGCGGCGGGCGCCGGTTCGGGAGCGGGGCTTGGGGTCGGCGGCGCAGCGGGCGGTGGTGCCTCCGCTGGAGGCTCCTTGGGGGGAGCGGGCGGCTCCTCCGTGGGGGCCGCGCTGCGCTCGACCGTCGGGGCGCGGGGCTCGGGTTCGGCCGAGAACGACGGGACGGGGTTGGGCGGGGGCTTCGGCAGGGCGATGGGGTGCGAGCTGCCGCCCGGGGCGCGTGACGGCGCGCCGGTGGGAGCGCCCGTGGGCCGACCGTCGCGCTTGCGTCGCACGATGAGGCGCTCGAAGGCCGCGCCCGCGAGCGCCGCGAAGGACGTGACCTCCTGCACCCCCGTGGCCTCCACGCTCGCCTCGCCGTCGTCGCCGAGGAAGAGCGCGACGAGGCGCCGGCGGACCACGATCGGGATCACCGCGACCGCCGACTTGCCGGCGCGCTCCAGGTCGGCGAAGAGCACGGCGTCGGGGCCTTCGGTCTCCGGGACCGCGAACACGGGGAGGAGCGTCGTGCGCGCCGTCGAGAGGATCGAGGCGGCCTCGAGCGGGACGCCGAGGCTCGCCACCTTGTCACGAGCGGCACCGTTGCCGGCGGCGTCGCGGCCCTCGGCCAGGTCACCGTGAACGACGAAAATTGCTGAAAATTCAAAGAATTGGCGCGAGAACTCGAACACCAGGTCGAGCACCGCGTCGCGGCCGTCGGCCTCGTCCATTTCCTTCTTCGCCACCGCGAACGTGAGCGGGCCGCGCCGCCGCTGGCCGATCCGGTTGTGGGCGCGGGCCTCCCCCGAGATGAACGACGTGGGGAAGCCGGACGCGCGAACCGTGGGCGCCGGCGGGACGCTCAGCGGCGCGGGCTGCGCCGGGGCCTCGAGGGGCGTAGGAGACACCACCGTGACCGCCTGCGAGTGGGCGACGGGCTCCGGGGGGGGCGCCGCGGGCGTCCCGATGACCGTCGGGGCGGCGCGGGTGACCGCGGGCTCCCCGCCCGGCGACGTGGGTGGGCCGTCGGTGCCGACGCTGGAGGAGATCGGTTCGCCGAAGATCCCCGGCGCGGCCGCGGCCTTCTCGGCGCGCGCGTCGGCGGCGGGCGGCGGGAGGACGAACTCGACGAGGGTCGTCGGCCTGGAGGCCTTGGCCGGGGCCGCCGCCGGGGCGGGGCCCGCCTCGCCGAGGCGCTTGAGCAAGCGGGCGTACCGCCGCGGGAGGGTGGCGCCGTAGTCGCGCGCGATCGCCTGGTAGATTCGGAAGATCGGCGCGATGCGCACGACGAGCGCGTGCGATGCCGAGGCCTCGAGCTCGGCGACCACGTCTGGCGCGAGCGGGCCGGAGCTCGCGAGCACGAGGGCGCCTCCCTCGACGCCGAGGGGGAAGACGCCGTGCTCGGCAGCTTGCTCTCGCGTGACGAGCTGGTGGGCCTCGGGCGGGGCGGCGGGCAGCTCGCCGAAGGGGGCCGCGGGCCGCCCGCAGGACTCGGCGAGCGTGCCCGAGAGCGCGGCCTCGTCGACGGGCGTGACCTCGAGCAGGTTGGTGGCGAGATCGCCCCCGTAGAGGACCTGACGCGCGAGGGCCTCTTCGACGTCGCGGATCGTCGCGAGCTCGCGCTGGACGAAGAGTGAACTCAAGGACGACATGGGCGGTTCACACAGAACGCACGGTGCGCGTCACGACGCCAAAGGAGGATGGACCCGCCGAAAACTCGGCGCATGGAGCATCGCTTCTCGGCCCGTCGGTTGTCAATTGCGCGGCGCCGCTTGCGTTCCCCGCTCGCCCGGGGCGAGGTGGGCGCGGAGGGCCGTCACGAGGCCGTCGGTCGTGTGCTCGGAGGCGGTCGCGGCGACGCGCAGGCCCAGGGCCTCGGCCGTCTCGGTCGTCCGTGGCCCGATGCTGACCAGGGCGGTGTGGGCGAGCGCCGCGCGCGCGCGGGCCTCGCCGACCGCGTCGGAGAGCGCCTCCAGGAGGCTCGACGCGGTGCTGCCCGACGTGAGGGTGATCGCGTCGACGCGGCCGGCGAGCAGGTCGTCGACGAGGTCGCCGAGCGCAGCGGGGTGCGCCCCCCGCGTGACGTAGGCGGTGACGAGGTCGACGGGGAAGCCGAGCGCGACGAGCGCCGCAGGCAGCTCCTCGCGGGCGATCTCGGCGCGCGGGAGGAGGAGCCGGGGGCGCGCCTCGCCGAGGTCGGCGAGCACGACCGGCGCGAGGGCCTCGCCGACGTAGGTGCGCGCCACGCCGTCGACCGCGACGCCCGCCGAGGTCAGCG
>CAZHGG010001089.1:0-2346 GCA_964531755.1 uncultured Polyangiaceae bacterium | reverse complement strand
CGACGGCTTCTTGCTCTCGTTGCGCTTCACCCCCGGGAACCAGGAGAGGAAGTTCGACGGCGACGCGTTGCCGATCGCCGTCTCCTTCGCGCCCGAGCGGTTGAGGAGCTGCCCCTTGTCGTCGTTGTGGGCGTTCAGCGTGGCGTCGGTGGGGTTCTGGGTGTCCGGCGCGCACGAGTCGGAGCCGAAGCCGCCCATGGCGGAGGAGACCACGCCGACGTGGATGTCGACGATGGGCTTGAACTCGGCCTTGCCCCTCGCGCACTCCTTGCCCTCCTCGGCGGCGGGGTCGGCGCGGTCGCCCGTGGGCTTCCCGTGGTCGTCGACGCAGTTCGGCGTCACGAGGCTGTTGATGAGGTCCGGGACCGCCTCGCTCAGGATGGCCTGCTTGTCGCTCATGGAGCGCGAGTTGTCGATCACCAGCAGGAGGTCGATCTTGTCGACCGCCGCCTGCTTGACGGTGGTCGCCGGGCGCTCCGGCGGGCGGGGCTCGGCCCCTCCCTGCACGGTCTGGCACGCCACTACGCAGGACAACACCACGGCTAACGCTGTTCTCATCCTCCACCTCTCGAATGGCGACGCCTCCCGAGCACCGCCGTCGCTCCATGGATGGTAACCGTCGCGCTCGTATGTGAGCTGGCCGCGCGTCGTCTTCGTCCGGTGCCCCTCACAGGCAGGTGAGCCCCTCGCGCGCGCAGCGGAGCGCCCGCTGCGCCTCGTAGAGCGATCGCGGCTCGAGCAGCACGCCGTCGGCCTCCGCGAAGTCGACGGGATCGCCCTGATCGAGCCTCGCCCACGTGGCGTTCGAGAAGCTCATGGGGCAGAGCAGCGCGGTCGCGCCCGGGTCGGCCGTGCTGCCCAGCAGGTAGCCGTCGCCCCACTGGGCGCTCTCGATCGCGCACCCGCGGGCGGACGCGTGATTGGCTACGACGTGGGTGTTCCAGAAGACGTGCTGCGTGCTCGTGAACCCCGCGCCGGTGCTCGTCGTGCCGCGGTTCACCGCCTGGAGCCACGCGCGATCGAGGCGCACGCCGTCGTAGAGGTTCGCGTGCGCCAGGTAGCGATGCGAGTCGTCGCCGTACCGCGTGTTCACGCTGAGGTCGCGCAGGAACACCGTGCCGCTCGCCGCGTTGTTGATGATGAACCCGTGCCGCGCGCGCTCGGCCCGCGAGTCGCGCACGATCGTGTCGGAGCCCTGCACGTGGAAGAGATAGCCGTTCCCGCCGCCGCCTCGGTAGAGCGGGAATCCGAAGTTGCACACGGACACGGTCACGCGGAACGAGGTGCCTCCCACCAAGATGCCGCTCGAGAGCACGTGCACGTTCTGGGTGTTCACCGCCGGCCGGAAGCTCTCGACGTCGTGGATCCAGGCGTCGTGCACGCGGTCGAGCTCGATCGCGCGCGAGGCGTGCACCTCGTACGCCGTCGTGCCCGGCGTGTTGTAGTCCTCTTCGGTCGCGGGCTCGGGCACCGGCGAGGTGAGGTTCTCGGTCATCCCCACCGCGAGCGACTCGATCCCGACCTCGGCGATGTACGCGCCGATGCGGTACACGCGGGCGCCGTCGCGCACCTTGACGGGGTAATGGGTCGGCGCGTCGAGGTCGACCTTCCCGGCGGCCACACGGGTGACGCGGCGCGCGTAGACGACGCCGCGGTACGAGGTGCTCGGCCACAGATCCGCGAGTCCCGAGGTGGCCGGATCCATGCGGTGCTCCGCGCGGAAGTCGTCGGTGGTGTCGGTGCGCACCGCCACGTAGTCGCCGGCCGCGAGCACGCCGGGATCGGCGACGTCGAGGCTCTTCGTGGGCGCGAGCGCGTCGGCGGTGAGCGGGTACGTGGTCGTGCTCGCCGTGTCGTAGAGGTTGCCGCCGCCCTTCGCGGCGATCATCGCGCGGTTGCGCGCCTGGGTGGGATCGTCGAGCCAGAGCCGCGTCACCTTCGGCCCGTCGCCGCGGAGCACGACGCCGCTGCACCGGATCTCGAGCGCGCCGCCCGTGGGCGCCGGGAACGTGAGCCGGTAGAGCCCCGCGGGGACGCGGACCACGCCGCCGCCCGCGACGCACGCCGCGGTGAGGGCCGCTTGGATTCCCGCCGTGGCGTCGGTCACGCCGTCGCCCAGCGCCGCGTCGACGGTGATCGTCGCCGCGCCCACGCCGTGCGGGGGCGGCGTGACGCCCTGGTGGTAGCCCGAATACGCGAAATCGGGGAGCGCGCGCCCCTCGGCGTCGGCGACGCCCCCCGCGTGGAGCGGGAGCCACCCGACCGGGAAGAGCGCGCTGCGAGGCCCGAGCGGCGCGGCGTCGGGAGGTTCCGCGTCGAGCGCCGCGTCGAGCGCCGCGCCGTCGG
>CAZHGG010001088.1:0-2349 GCA_964531755.1 uncultured Polyangiaceae bacterium | reverse complement strand
CGACGGGGGCTATCGCGCGCTCGGCGAGCCGCGGCGCCTCTCCGCGACGCCCGAGCAAGAACGCCACGAGCGCGGCGACGGCGAGCGCCGGGACGAGCGCGAGCGGCCAGCGCGGCGCGCCGCGCCGCGAGAGCTTGCGCGAGAGCTCCTCGAGGTCGCGGCGGGCCTCCTCCGGGGACGGCTGATGGGCGTCGAGCGCGTCGCGCACGTGGTCGCGGAGCGTGGGCATGGTCTAGGTCTCCTCTCGGGACGGGAAGGTCTCGTCGTCGCTCTTCGCCGCGTCGACGCCGGCCGCGCGGAGGTCGGCGCGCAAGCGCTCGAGCGCGCGGTGCAGAGTGACGCGCGCGGCGTTCGGCGTGAGCTCGACGAGCGGCGCGATCTCGCTCGGGGAGAGCTCCCCGTCGAGGAACAAACAGGCCACCGCGCGCTGCCGGAGCGGGAGCTCGCCGAGCGAGCGCTCCACGATCGAGAGGGCCTCGCCGAGCGCCGCGCGCGCCTCCGGCGAGGGAGCCCGGGCGGGTCCCCGCGCGGGGCGCGCGAAGCGGAGCAGGCGCTGCTTCAGGCTGAGGCAGTGGTTCAGGACCACGCGGTAGAGCCACGTCCCCACGGTCGCCTCGGGCTGCCACGTCGGCGCGGCGAGGTGCAGGCGCAGGAAGGCCTCCTGCACCGCCTCGCGTGCGTCTTGGGTGTCGAGGACGACCCCATAGGCGAGCCGGAAGAGCGGGCGGCGGTGGGCCTCGTAGAGCTCGGCGAAGGCGCGCTCGTTGCCCGCGGCTACGGCGCGCATGAGCGCCGCGTCGGCTTCGCGGCCTGACTCGCTCGACCTGCTCGATGTGTCCGACCGCGCGCTCGTCGACCCCTCACTCGGGGGTGTCGCCGCGCGTGGCGGGGTGACCTCGACCATCATGCCCCCTTTGAACAGCGGCCCAACCCCGGCATTACGCCCGCCCAGGTCGATTTCGCGACGCGGGCTCCAGCGCGTGGCCCGCTCAGCCGAGCGCGACGCGGACCGTCGCCTGCCATGATGACCCTCCCCGGCCCGTCGGCATGAAGCGACAGGCCTCGAGGGCCGACGCTACCACCGGTCGCGGCGCCGCGTCTCGGAGCCAGCTCGCGCAGCCCGCCACGGATCGGGGCGCCGCTCCGCCCCGTTGCCTTGGCCCACGAGGTCGCTAGAGTGCGACCCATGAACTCTCCGGGGGGAGGCGGGGCGGGCGGCCCTTGGCGGCCGCAGGGCGGGCCACCGTATATGGGGCAAGCGCCCGGGCAGGCGCCGCACCCTGTGTCACCGACGCCGACCATGGGGCAAGCGCCCGGGCAGGCGCCGCACCCCGTGTCGCCGCCGCCGTATATGGGGCAAGCGCCCGGGCAGGCGCCGCACCCCGTGTCGCCGCCGCCGTATGTGGGGCAAGCGCCTGGGCAGGCGCCGCAGGCCGCGGGCAACCCCGGGACGGTCTTCGGCGAGCCGCTCTGGCCGGGCGAGCGCGTGCTCTATTTCAAGTACCTCCCCGGGACCGGCGCGCGGATCTTCTATTTCATCGCCGGAGTGCCGATGATCGTGATCCTCGGGTTCGGCTTTTATCTGCTCTATCTCGCCATCACGTATCGCCGCCAGTTCGCCCACGCGCAGGTGATCACCAACAAGCGCCTCTTCGCGCTCGATGGCCGCGGCAAAGAGATGGCCGGCATGCGCTGGGAGTCTGTCGTTGGCCTCAACAAGGTCGCCGCGAGCACGGGGCTCGTGCGGCAGTTCGGCGTCCGCAACGCCCAGGGGGCCACGTTCCTCTTTGGCGAAGACCTCAAGACGGTCGAGCGGCTCGTCACGCTGCTCTCGCAGAGCCCGGCCCAACGCGAAGCGCTCCCCGAGGTGCGCTTCGATCCTCACGTGCACTGACCCGCGCGCCGGCGTCGTCGAAAGGTTGGAGGTGGAGCGATGAAGAAGGGTGTCTGTCTGAAGTGTGGCTCGAGCGACGTCTACCACGCGCCGAACGGCGCTCGCCTCGAGTGGCGGAGCGGTCGCTCGACGTTCTCGGAGGCGACGTGCGACACGTACGTGTGCACGAAGTGCGGGTATTTCGAGCCCTACGTGAGCCTCCGCGGGGACGACCCGAAGCGCGTCGACGACATCCAGGCCAACTGGAGGAAGGTCGGCAAGCCGTAACCGGGAGCGCCGCCCGCGCCGGCGCGGGGAAGCCGGCACCTTGGAGAGCTCGCGCGGGTTTCTGGCGCGCATGGCCGCGAGACGAGGTAGGTAGCACTCATGCGCACGCCACTCCCCCGCCCCCGTGTCCGCGCCCGCCGCGCGCCGCGCGTCGCGCTCCTCGTGGCCGCCCTCGCGGCGCCCTGGGC
>CAZHGG010001087.1:0-2350 GCA_964531755.1 uncultured Polyangiaceae bacterium | reverse complement strand
CACTACGCCCACATCGACTGCCCCGGCCACGCCGACTACATCAAGAACATGATCACCGGGGCCGCCCAGATGGACGGCGCGGTCCTCCTGGTGGACGGCTCGCAGGGCATGCAGCACCAGACCCGCGAGCACATCCTGCTCGCGCGCCAGGTGGGGGTGGAGCGCGTCGTCGTGTTCGTCAACAAGGTCGACGTGGCCGATCCCGAGCTCCTCGACCTCGTCGTCCTCGAGACCCGCGAGGCGCTCGAGGCGCAGGGCTACGGGGACAGCCCCGTGGTCCTCGGCTCGGCGCTCTCCGCGCTGCGCGCGCCGGCGCGCGACGGCGCCTGCATCCGCGAGCTCGTCGCCGCGATGGATCGTCACTTCCCGGACCCCACGCGGGACCTCGCGGGGCCGTTCCTCATGCCGATCGAGGGGGTGCACACGATCCCCGGCCGAGGCACGGTGGTCACGGGGCGCGTCGGGCGCGGCGTGCTCCCGGCGGGCGCGACGGTGGAGATCGTCGGGCTCGTCGACGCCGACGAGCGCCCTCGCCAGGTCGTCGTCACGGGCATCCAGATGTTCCACAAGGACCAGCGGGAGGCCCGAGCCGGCGAGAACTGCGGGCTGCTCCTGCGCGGCGTCGATCGCGACGAGGTCGCCCGTGGCCAGGTGCTCGCGGCCCCTGGCTCGGTGCGCCCCCGCTCGCGCGCGACGGCGACGCTGTTCGTGATTCCGAAGAAGGAAGGCGGGAGGCACACCCCGATCGTGAAGGGGTATCGTCCGCAGTTCTTCTTCGGCACGACCGACGTGACCGGCACGCTGTCCGACCTGGGCGGCGACTCCATCGCGCCGGGCAGCCACGCGGAGGTGACGATCGACCTGCACAAGCCCGTCGGGCTCGAGCCCGGCATGCGGTTCGCGGTCCGCGAGGGCTCGCGCACCGTCGCCGCCGGCGTCGTGCTCGACGTGATGTAGACCGAGGCCGCGCCCCTGGCGTCCCCGCCTCCCTCCTCGAGCCGGTCTCCCGGTCCGGCTCTCCCCGCGGCGGGCGCGGGTCGCGCGGAGCTCTCCCGCGCGGCCCGCGCCCAGCGAACGCACACACTCTGGGCGACTAGACCCGTATGGATCGGGGCGGAGCCGTAAACTCCGTGTGTCAGGCCAGCTCGGTTCGATTCCGAGGCCGCCCACCACGGCAGATGCCCGTGAGGACTACACCACTTCGAAAGTGGCCTCGCCGCTCGTGAGAGCGGCGGGACCCGTGTCCTCACACCTCTCGCTGCCGTCTTCTCTCGTTGTCAGTTCAACCGCGCGGCGGCTCTCGACGCGCACGCTGCGAGCCTCGGAGGCGAGCGGGCCCCATACGCCCGCCGCGGCGGTTCGACTCCGCCCGCAGCGACCCCGCCCGCCGTTCGCGGGCGCTCGGGCCATGACGGCTTGGTAGCCTGGGCTCCCCGACGAGGAGCTCGCGCTGCGTTCGATTCGCAGATGGCCTACGACGCCTCCGGCGCGTCAGCCCGCGCCGCGCTCAGCGCGTGACGAGCCGGTAGCTGATTCCCCGGAACTCCGCCCGCGTGATGGTGTATTCCCCGCCGTTCAGCTGGATGGCCTTCTTCGGCTGGTCGCAGCGCGCCGTGCCCGCGTAGACCTCCCACACGCCGTACGCCGGGCCCTGGCCGTTGTCGAAGCGGCCGATCTCCTTCACCTCGGAGATCTCCGCGACGCACCCCTCGGTCCAGAGCACGTCGACCTTGGGGTCGGAGAGGCTCAGGTTCACCTTGGCGGGCAGGGCCTTCCCCACCGCGACGCTCGGCTGCGTGGTGAGCGTGACGTAGAACGTGCCGCCCGGGGCCTCGCCGGCTCCCTTGGCGAAGTTGAACTGCAGCGACGCCGCGGAGCCGGTGCCGCCGTCCCCGGTGTTCGCGGGCACCTTCCCGCCGTGGCACTCGGTGAAGTTGCCCTTCTTCCATGCGAACGCGCGCCCGAGCGGCCCTGCGAGCGTGAGGTTCACGAACACGCCGTTGTCGTCGCAGCTCGGCGGCACGAGCGTGGCCGACGCGCCGCCGTCAGCGCTCGCGCCGGGGCCGCTGGAAGAGGTCGAGTCGCCGCACGCCGCGGCGAGCAGCGCGAGGCATCCGAAGGCGGCGTGACGCGGGGCGCGGAGAGGGCTCATTCCGCTAAGGTACCGGGACCCGGCCCCGCGGTCGACAGGGCGACACGCCACGTGGAGACAGGGGCCCTCGCCTGCCGCGGCGGTCGAGCGTCTCCTCCGCGCCGCGCGCCAAGGCGGAACCCAGTTCCGCCGATCCTGAATCGTCAGGGTGTAGACCTCATCGTGACGTCTTTCGCCGAGGTCGCTTCTCGGGCTTCG
>CAZHGG010001086.1:0-2353 GCA_964531755.1 uncultured Polyangiaceae bacterium | reverse complement strand
GAGCTGGAGCAGGGCGATCGCCTTGTCCGCGAGCGCGAGCGCCCGCTCGGGGTCCGTCGTCCGCGCCGCGCGGTACGCGGCGACCGTGGACTCGAGGTAGGGATGCATCACGCCACCGCCTTGCGGAAGCTGACGACCCAGACCCACGGGTTGCTCGACCACGGCGCGCGCTTGCCGTTGATGGCGTGCCATAGCCGCTCGTACACGTCGCGTGCGGTGGCGCGCTCCGGCGTCGCGCCGTCGAAGGGCTCGGCGCTCAATTCCCAGTCGCCATTCGGTTCGTGTCGGACCCACGTCGTAGCCGACGCCTCCACGCCCTCCGCGCACGCGTCCTCCTCCGTGATGTCGTGAAGCCGCTCGGCGCGCACGGCGGTCACCTCGAGCGTGATGCGCGAGGCCCATCGGGGCATTTGGGTCGAGGGGCGCCAGCGCTGCACCGCCGTCCTTGGCTCGTCCGCGCGATAGAGCGTGTCCGTGTGGCGGATACGAATCTCCCCTTCGGGCCACGTCGCCCACGTCTCACGCACCCAGAGTCTCGTCCCGATGCCGTACGGGTACCACACGCGATGCGTGTAGCGGTCCGTTGCGGAGGTGTACGGAACATGCAAGTAGCCGCCTCCGCCGAGCCCGGGGTCAGGAAACGCGTCCTCCGGATGCGCCACGAGCCCAGGCCGCTCCGGGATGCGCACCACCCGCCGCGTCTGCGTCTTCCGCCCCGCGAGGATGGCGCGGACCATCTCGCCGGAGAACAGGATCGGGCGCTCCATCACGCCACCTCGGCGCGGGGCGCGATGCTGATCTTGAGGCAGCGCATGCGCTCGGCGATCTGCCGCCGCTTCTCGGGGCTCGTCTCCACGCGGAGCCAGGCCTCGAGCTCGGCCAGCACCTCGGCCGCCGCGGCGGCGTGCTCTTCGTCGGAGGGCGGCGCGGCCGAGTAGTCGTAGCGCTCGACGTGGACCGCGCCGCGCCCGTCGCAGGCGTCGCACTCGTAGCCGTCGGGGTCGAGCCTGGTACGGCCGAGGACGCCGCGGCCGAAGCACGCGTCGCACTCCTCCTCGCTCTCCACCCACCACGCCCCAGCCTCGGGGTCCCAGCGCCTCACCACGGCGCCACCTGCGCCAGCGCGGCCACGGCCGGGTCGGTGACGGGCGCCTCGAGGTCGTCGAGCGCCGAGCAGACCTCCTTGGGGTAGAGCGCCACGACGGCGCGCGCCTTCGCCTCGAGGCTAGCGCCCTCGGCGGCCTGCATCATCGACCGCATCCAGCGCACGGCGAGCTCGTGGGGCAGCCCGGGCCAGCACACGGGGCAGGAGAGGCCGCAGCGCTCGTGCGCGCTCAAGTGAGCACCCCGCCGAAGTTCGGCGAGTAGTTGACCACCTGCTCAGCGAGGCCGCGCGCCTCGCGGGCGGCGATCCAGAGGTCAGACCGCACGCACCACTCGCCGAGCTCCGCGGTGGCGCGCTCGGCCATCGCGTCGGCCTCCTCGCGTGAGTCGGTCTCGTACGCGCCAGCCACGCCCCAGTGGAGGGCGATGTGCGTGCCGTAGTCGTGCAGGGCGATGTGCCCGCCAAGCCCGCTCGCGCGGACCGCCCACACCTGGTAGGCGCTCACGGCGACACCTCGCACCCGGGCGCGTGCGCCTCGGGCTCGCCCTCGGGCCACGCGCTGTTGCAGTGGCGGCAGGCCACGCCGGGCGTGCCGGCGCTGTCGTAGGCCACCGCGTGCAGCGGACGCGCCAGGCGGGCGGCCCTGATCAGCTCCGACGCGACCCTGCGCGCCTCGCCGGGCGTCAGCGTCTCGCACGCCTCGCCCATCCTCACGACCACGCCCCTCGTCGCTCCCATGGCGACGCTGACGATCACCTTGTCCATCTCCCGCACCTCCTCTACGCCGCTAGTTCTGGACACGTTCAGAACGAACGTCAACGGCTTTTTTCTGGAGACGCGCTAAGCCGCGGGAACTACAGGCGAAAAAAAAGCTGCGTTCTGAACGGCGCGAAAAGATCTTGCGAAGCTTGCGGCGCGGTCGTACAGCGTGGAGCATGGCACCACGAGAGCGTCGGGCATGGGCGAGGCGGCTGCGGATGGCGCTCGAGGATCGCGGTGTGGCGGTCGCCGAGATGGCTCGTGAAGTGGGCGTAGCGCGCTCGACGGCGCACTACTGGCTGCGCGGGAGCATCCCGCGGGAGCCGGTGCGCGGCCTCGTTGAGGCATGGATCGCAGCATAGGAGGCATGCATGGACAAGCAGAAGAAGGCGCGGAAGCCCCGCGCTGAGAAGCCGATCGCGCTCGCGCTGACGGGGCGCGCGGAGATGTGGGAGCTGGCCCGGCGGCGCGGGGTGCGGCTGTGAGCCT
>CAZHGG010001085.1:0-2356 GCA_964531755.1 uncultured Polyangiaceae bacterium | reverse complement strand
CGGGCGCTCTCGGGCTCTCTCGAGTCGTTCGTCGCGGCGGCGGCCGGCGCGCTGCGCGCCGCCGCCGGGGCAGGCTCGGGCGCATACGCGCCGCCCTCGGCCGCGGAGCGCGACGCCTTCGCGGCGATCGTGCTGGCGGCGCTCGCCGGCGACGAGGTGCGCGCCTGCGATCTGCCGCCGAGCTACCGGCTAGCCGAGCTCGCGGACCCCACGTTCGGGGCCGTGCGCGTCGTGGCGGAGCTCGACGCGCTGGGCGCCCACGCGCCGAGCCTCTACTACGGGCTCTACGCGCGGCGCGTCGACCTCTCGGCGACGCGCGCGCTCGTCCTCGAGGCGCCGCATCCGCTCTTCGACGCCAACACCGCGGACGAAGCGCAGGATCTCTTCCTGACCGGCTACGCGCGCTACCTCCTCGTCGCGGGCGCGCACCGGTGCGCCGCCGTCGACCCGTCGCCCTGCTCCGGCACGACGACCGCCTGCGGAGCGCGCGCCGCGTACCGCGAGTCGGACGCCGCCCACGCGACGAGCCACCCGTTCTGGGCCATCCACCGGGAGATTTCCAAGGACCCAGCGCTCCTGTTCCTTCAGCTTCACGGCAACGGCGCGAGCTGCCCCGCGGCGCTCCTCAGCGATCTCTCCGGGGTCTGGCCCGCCACGGGATGGGTGCGCGCCTTCGGGGACGGCCTCGCGTCGGCCGGCGTCGATCTCGGCCTGTGCGGGGCCGGCTTCCCGGTCTCTGGCTGCGATCTGTGCGGCGGAGCCAACGTCGAGGGGCGCGAGACCGCGGGCTCCCCGAACGCGTGCACGGCCGAGGGCCCCAACGCGGGGCGGTTCGCGCACCTCGAGCAGCTCCTTTCGCTCCGACGACGGGGCGCCGGCGGGGCGCCGAGCTGGGGCCCCATCCTCGCGGCCGTCGAGGCCAGCCTGCCGCGTTGACCTCACTCTCGACGAGGTCACCCGCGGACCTCGAGGGTGACCGCGACGAGATCGAAGCCGCGCTCCACCGCCGTGAAGAACGCGACAACCACGCGGCCCCCGTCGACGCGGGTCAGGGCGGAGCAGGGCGTTGTCCATCGCGGAGCGGGCCGGGATCCCGAGCCGCATGACGTGCTGGGCGCGGGGGTCGGCGCCGTCGCCGCCGCCCATCCCGACCGGCAAGGCGAGGCCGAGGAAGAGGCCAATCTTCAAGGAGTCCGTGATGCGCGGAGAGTAGAGCGCGCCGAAGAGGGGATTGCCGATGACGGTGCGGGTCTGCGCCTCCGTGACGGCCTGCACGAGCGGTATCTTCCCTAGGAGCCCGAGAGTGGACGTGGCCCTCACACCGGCGGTGAGGACGCTGGCGAGAACGGTCCCCTCGTCGCTCGCGGCCGCCGCCGTGTCGAGGCGCAGCACGTTCGGGAGCGAGATGGGGCGGAGCGCCCACGGCAGCGAGGCGGGGCTCGCCGAGGTCGAGGCTCCTTCGAGCTCACGGCCGCGCGCGCCTCGCCGCACGCGAACAAGGCCATCCCCATCGCCGCGCCTGCGCAGGGGAGCGACCATCGCCTCGGAGCCATTGGAGTCCCCCACTGCCCTCTGCATTGGCCGCCATCACCCACCGGGCGGCTGCCGTGAGCCGTCTCGTCACCTCGCGCAGCGAAAGCCAACCGCGAAGCTGCGCTGCGACGCGGGCGCGCTCGAGCGGCTCGCGCCCTGGACGCTCGCCGCGGTGACGCTGTAGAAGCTGCCCCCGCGCACCGAGCGCCCGGCCCCGACCGCGCTGGAGGTCCACTCCCACACGTTGCCGGCGAGGTCCTGCACGTCGTCGGGTGAGTCGCCGCTCGGAAAGCTGCCCACGGGCGCCGTCTCGCTGAACCGGTCCGCGCCCCACGCGGCGCGCTTGGCGCCCATGAGGCCCTTCGTGGCGGCGGTCGTGCCGCACTCGGCCCCGCACGCGTTCAGCTTGGTCGCGTCCGGCTCCTCGTCGCCCCACGGGTAGCGGCCGCCGCGGGTCGCCGCGTGCTCCCACTCCTCGTCGGTCGGGAGTCGCTTCCCCGCCCAGGCGCAATACGTCGTGGCCTGTTGCCAGTCGACGCAGTTGATGGGGTGGCCGCCGCGCCCCTCGGGGTGCCTCCAGTTGCACAGGGCCTTCGGCTCGTAGGTGGCCGCCGCGGTGTAGCTGTCGGGCGCGCCGCACGCGCCGGCCCGAACACACGCCGCGTAGGCGTCCACCGTGACCTCGGTCGCGTCGAGCTCGAACGGCGCGACCGCGGCGGCCGCGCTCGTCACGAGCGTGTCGCTCGGGATGGAGACCATGTGGCTCGCCGGCTCGTACGATTTCTCCGAAACGACTCCCCCCCTCGCCCGTGTACCTTCCCGA
>CAZHGG010001084.1:0-2363 GCA_964531755.1 uncultured Polyangiaceae bacterium | reverse complement strand
CGGGGACGGCGGGGCCGGCGAGCGCGGGCCGCGCGCCGAGCGTGAGGGCGAGCAGCAGGCCGAGCGCGCCTAGCAACACCAAGAGAATTCGCGCGCGGGCCAGGCGGGGCATGGACACCTCATACCGGCTCTTCCCCCGCTTCCCAAGGGGGGGCTGCCTGGGCCATGCTCTCCCGGTGAGCATCGAGTTCGACGAGACCTTGTCGCCGGAGGACTGGTCGGCGCGCCTGCTCACGCTCCCGATCATGAAGGACCTCGGCGCCACCATCGTCGAGCACCCCCGATCGACGATCGAGCCGAAGCGCGAGCGCCCGGGCCCGGAGGCGAGCGCGACCGTGGGGCTGCTCCATACGGCCGCCGGTGGCGCGCTCCCTGGGTTTGTCGTCGGCGAGACGCTGGGCGAGGGAGGCATGGGTGTCGTGCGGGTCGCCGACCAGTCGACCCTCGGGCGTCAGGTCGCCATCAAGACCGTGCGCACGTCGCTCGCGAACGACGAAGAGGCCTCGAACCGGTTGCTCCGCGAGGCCTGGCTGACCGGCCGTGTCGAGCACCCAAACGTCGTGCCCATCTACGATCTCGGCGTCGACGAGGCCGGGCGCCCGCACATCGTCATGCGCAAGGTCGAGGGCACGTCGTGGGACGCGCTCCTGCGCGATCCCGAGGCCGTGCGCCGCCGCCACGGCGCCACCGACCCGCTCGAGTGGCACCTCCGCGTGCTCGTGCAGGTGACCCAGGCCGTGAGCCGGGCCCACGCCAAGCGCATCGTGCACCGCGACATCAAGCCCGAGAACGTGATGATCGGCGAGTTCGGCGAGGTCTACCTGCTCGACTGGGGCATCGCCGTCAGCCTGGAGCCCGACCCCGAGCGCCGGCTCCCGCTCGCGGCCGACGCCACCGAGGCCGCGGGCACGCCCTGCTACATGGCGCCCGAGATGCTCGGCTCGCCCACGCCGCGCATCGACGAGCGCACCGACGTCTACCTCCTCGGGGCGACGCTCTACGAGATCGTGGTCGGCCGGCCCCCCCACGAGGGGAACACCTTCGCCACCATGGTGAGCAGCATCCTCTACTCGAGCCCCCTCTTCCCGGAGGACTGCCCCCGCGAGCTCGTCGCGGTGTGCACGCGCGCCATGCGCCGCCTGCACGACGACCGCTACCCGTCGGTGGCGGAGCTCCGGTCCGCCATCCTCGATTTCCTCACCCACCGCGGCTCGAGCGCGCTCGCCGAGGAGGCCGCGCACAAGCGCGCGCAGCTCACGGCGTTGCTCGCCGGTCCCATCGACGCCGAGGCTCGGCAGGAGGCCTACAACCTCTTCGGCGCGGCGCGCTTCGGCTACCTCGAGGCGCTCCGCGCGTGGTCCGACAACGACGAGGCGCGCGCGGGGCTCGAGCTCGTCTGCTCGCAGATGATCGACTTCGAACTCGCGAGCGGCTCCGCGGAGGCCGCGCACGCCGTCCTGGCCGAGATGTCGTCGCCGGGGCCAGAGCTCCGTGCGCGCGTCGAGGAGGCCATGCGCGCGCGGGAGGGCGAGAAGGCACGCCTCGCCAAGCTCGCCCACCTCGAGGCCGAGTTCGACCCGAGCGTAGGGCGGCGCACGCGGCTCCTCCTCACCTCGATCCTCGCCGTCGTCGGCGCGATCTCCCCGTTCGTCATGTACGCGCACGGCGTCGCCGCTCCCCCGATGCCCGCGCTGCTCCTCCGCACCATCATCGCGATCGCGATCGCCGGCGGCCTCTTGTTTTGGGCCCGCGAGTCGATCTCCAAGACGCGCCTGAACCGCAACCTGGCGCTCTCCGCCCTCTCGGGGCTGGTCATGCAGACCATGCTCGTGCTGGGCCTCGACCTCATGGGCGTGTCGCTCCGCCACCACCTCACGCTCTCGATGTTCCTGTGGGCGTTCCTCGCCATGTCGCTCGCGATCACGAGCGAGGTGCGCTTCGCGCTGCCCGCCGCGCTCTACCTCGCGGGCTTCTTCGCGTCCGCGACCTCCGACTCGATCGTGCCGTTCGTGCTCTTCGCGGCCGGCAACGCCTCGAACCTGGTGGTGGTCCTCGCGGCGTGGACCACGAAGGACGATCTCAAGCGGCTCGGCGATCGGCTCGCGCTGCGCGCCGGCTCGGCGGGCCGAGCCCGCTGAGGCTCCCTCACGGTCAGCGCCCGACGCCGCGGAGCGCGCCGGTCACACGGGCCTGAGGACGGCGTCGACCTCGGGCAGCAGCACCGCTGCGCGGGCGCGTGCCTCCGCGCTCGCGCTCGCCGGCGCGCGCGCGCTCGGCGCCGCGCACCAGCGCCGCAGCGACTCGAGCTCGGCCTCGGTGAGCGGGATCCCCACGAGGCGCTCGGCCACCCGCGCGCACGCGCC
>CAZHGG010001083.1:0-2364 GCA_964531755.1 uncultured Polyangiaceae bacterium | reverse complement strand
CGGCGCGCCCTCGACCCCGCGGGCCGCGAGCTCGCGCCCGCGCTCGAGGTCACGCTCCCCGATGGTGCGCTCACGGGCGTCGCGCCGCGGATCCGCGCGACGCTCGCGCGCGGGTCCACCGTGGTGTTCGACGTGGACGCGGGCGTCGCCTCACGAGACGGGGCGCGCGTCGAGCTCCCCCCGGTCGGCCTCGACGAGCTCGGAGACGGCGCGCGCTTGACAGTGCAAGTGGCGAACACGAAAGAGGAATTCGCGATTGCCCCGCCCCGCGCGGTCGCCGCCGCCGTCGCCCTCGCGGCACGCGCGCTCGCCGCGCCGACGTCGCCGCCCCTCGAAGACGCGCGCGCGACCGTCGCCTTGCTCGACCGGCGGCTGCGCGAGTTCGTCGCCGAGGGCGATCCCGACGCCGAGGCCCAAGAGCTCGAGGCGCGGGAGCTCTCGCGCGTCGCCACGGAGCTGCTCGCCGGGCGGGACGCCGTGACCTCGACCCATGGCGCGACGCGACGCGGCCTGCGGGCGCGCGCGGACGGGGAGCTCACCGAGGTCGGGGTGTACGTCCCGCCAAGCTTCCGCGCCGACGGCGCGCGTCGCTACGGGATGGTGGTCGCGCTGCACGGGCTGAACGGCCGACCCATGCAGATGCTCCGCTGGTTCTTCGGCAAGGACGACCCCCACCAGAACGGCGCGTGGGAAGACCGCCACCCGGCGCCGCTCCCGGCCACGGACGTCTTCGTGCTCGCGCCCACCGGGCACGGCAACGGCATGTACCGCGAGCTCGGCGAGGTCGCGGTGATGGACGCGGTGCGCTGGGCGCTGGCGCGCTACCCCATCGACCCCGCGCGCGTCGCCATCACGGGGCCGTCGATGGGCGGCATCGGCGCCGCGTCGCTTCCGCTCCGGCACCCGTGGACGTTCTCCGCGGCGGCGCCGCTCTGCGGGTACCACAGCGTCTTCGTGCGACGCGACATGCGCGGCAAGCCGCTGCGGCCGTGGGAGCGCTTCCTGGCCGAGGAGCGCTCGAACGCCGAGTGGGCGCCCAACGGGCGCGGGCTGCCCCTCTTCATCGTGCACGGCACGTTCGACCTTCCCGAGGAGCACAGCGGCGTGCTCATCGACCGCTACAAGGCCCTCCACTTCTCCGTGAAGCACGAGCACCCGCCGCTCGGGCACAACGTGTGGCAGCCCACCTACGAGAACCCCGACACCCTCCGGTGGCTCACGAACATGCGGGCGCCGCTCCACCCGCGGTCCTTCACGTTCCGGACCGCGCGGCCGAGGTGGGGGCAGAGCGCCTGGGTCAAGGTGCGCGCGCTCGAGCGCTCCGACGCGTGGGCGGAGGTGCGGGCCCGCGCCACAAGCCGCGGGCGCGCGGAGCTCTCGACGCGCCACGTCGCCGAGCTCGAGCTGCTGCCCGACGGAGAGGTGTTCGACGAGGGACCGCTCGAGGTCACGGTGGACGGCGTGAAGCTCACGCTCCCGCCCGGGGTCCCTCGCGTCCTCCACGCGACGCCAGGGGGCTGGGCCGCTGGCGCCCGGCCCGCGCCGACTTGGCCGCCCACCAAGGGAGGCGCGCTCACGGGGCCCCTGCGGGACGTCTTCCACGAGCCGCTGCTCTTCGTGTACGGGACCGCGAGCCGGCACGACGCGGCCGCGAACGAGCGGGTCGCGCGGGCCTTCGCCGCGGTGCGCGCGGGGGTGACCGCCCGGTACCCCGTCATGAGCGACGTGGAGTTCTTCGAGCGCGGTGAGCCGCTCGCGAACGACCGCGCCCTCTTCCTCGTGGGTGCGGCGCGCTCCAACCGGGTCGTCGCAGCGCTCGAGGCGCTGCGGGGCCTGCCCGCCACCCTGGAGGGGGACCGCATCCGCCTGGGCGCGAGGACCTACGAGGGCCGTGAGCTCGGAGCCGCGTACGTCTATCCGAACCCTGCGCGCCCCGATCGCTATGTCGCCGTGGTCTTCGGCGCGACGCCGCTCGGCACGCTCCGGGCGCTCTCCTTGCCCGATCTGCTGCCCGATTTCGTCGTGTACGACGCGGGGGTGGCGTCCGCGCGCGGCCAGCTGGTCCTCGGCGGGGCCACGCTCCAGGCCGCGGGCTTCTTTCAGCAAGACTGGTCGCTGCCGGCGAGCGTGGACGATCCGCTCGCCCCACCCCGCCGCTGAGCGCTACGGCCGCCCGCGTCGCCCTTTGACTCGATCGTAGGTGCCCGGCGGCGCCTTGGGCCCGCCCCCTGTGCCCGTCGTTCGGCTCGCGCCGCGACCCCCATGGTCGGCGGCGCCGCTCGGGGTCTCGGGGGGACGACCGCGGCCTGCGCCGCCACCCCAGTCCGAGGTGACCTCGTAGCCCCGCCGGACGGGCGAGCCTCC
>CAZHGG010001082.1:0-2366 GCA_964531755.1 uncultured Polyangiaceae bacterium | reverse complement strand
CGCACCGTGATGCTCCGGTGCGCGATCATCTTCCCGCTCCAGCGGAGCTCCACCGAGTGGGGGCCGGGCTCGCGCGGTGTGAGCGTGACGCCCTTTCCGCCCGCGCCCTTGCCGGGCAGCGCCGCGCGATCGATCTCCGCGCCGCTCTGGAGCAGCACGAACTCCACGAGCTCGTCGGTGTCGTCCATATAGTCGATCGTTGCCGCGAACGGCTCTCCGGCCGCCGGCGAGTCGGTCGACAGCGAAAACTTCACGCGCGAGTGGTAGCTGCGGAGCTCACGGCAGGCCGCGAGGCTCGCCGTCGCGAGCCCCGCCAAGAGCCCCAGCGCGGAGCGGCGGGTCACGCGCCGCCCTACTTCGTGGACGGGAAGCTGAACACCGCGCCCTCGCGCACGCCGGCCGAGGGCCAGCGCTGCGTGATGGTCTTGCGCTTCGTGTAGAAGCGCACCGAGTCGGGGCCGTACGCGTGCAGATCGCCGAACAGCGAGCGCTTCCACCCGCCGAACGAGTGGTACGCGACCGGCACCGGGAGGGGCACGTTCACGCCCACCATGCCCACGAGGATGTGGTCGCTGAAGTAGCGGGCCGCCTCGCCGTCGCGGGTGAAGATGCACGTGCCGTTGCCGTACTCGTGCGCGTTGATGAGATCCATCGCTTCTTGGAGCGACTTGACGCGCACCACGCCGAGCACCGGCCCGAAGATCTCCTCGTTGTACGTGACCATGCCGGGCTTCACGTTGTCGAAGAGGCACGCGCCCAGGAAGTAGCCGCCCTCGTGGCCGGGCACCTTCGCGGTGCGGCCGTCCACCACCAGCGTGGCGCCCTCCTTCACGCCCTGGTCGACGTAGCCCTTCACCTTCTCGAAGTGGGCCTTCGTGACCAGCGGGCCCATGTCGTTGCTCGCGTCGGTGCCGGGGCCGACCTTCATCTTCGCGATCTCGGTCTTGAGGCCCGCGATCACGGCGTCGGCCGTGGCGTCGCCCACCGCGACCACGATCGGGATCGCCATGCAGCGCTCGCCGCACGAGCCGTACGCCGCGCCCATGAGGGCCGCGACCGCGTTCTCGATGTCGGCGTCGGGCATGACCACGGCGTGGTTCTTCGCGCCGCCGAGGGCCTGCACGCGCTTGCCGTTCGAGCACCCCCTCGAATAGATGTACTCTGCAATAGGAGTCGAGCCCACGAAGCTGAGGGCCGACACGCGGGGGTCGTCGAGCAGCGTGTCGACCGCCTCCTTGTCGCCGTTCACCACGTTGAGCACGCCCGGCGGCAGGCCGGCCTCGAGGGCGAGCTGCGCGACGAGCAGCGCGCTCGACGGATCGCGCTCGGAGGGCTTGAGCACGAAGGTGTTGCCGCACACGACCGCCATCGGCCACATCCACAGCGGCACCATGACGGGGAAGTTGAAGGGCGTGATGCCGGCCGTGACGCCGAGCGGCTGAAACTCGCTCCACGAGTCGATGCCCGGGCCCACGTTGCGGTTGTGCTCGCCCTTCAGCAGCTCGGTCGCGTACGAGGCGTACTCGACGTTCTCGATGCCGCGCTGCAGCTCGCCCATCGCGTCGCCCGCGACCTTGCCGTGCTCGGCGGTGAGGAGCGCCGTGATCTTCTCGGCGTGCATCTCGAGCAGGTTCTTCAGCTTGCTCATCACGCGCGCGCGCTTGAGCGGCGGCTTGGCGCGCCAGGCGGGGTACGCCTTCTCGGCGGACGCGATCGCGGCGGAGACGGTCTCTTTGTCGGCGAGCAAGAGGCGCTTCTCGGCCACGCCCGTGGCCGGGTTCCACACCTCCTGCGAGCGGTGTCCAGCGAGGACGTCGCGGCCGTCAATCCAGTGACCAATCGTGGGGAGCGCTTGCGACATGAGGGGATCTCGCGAGTTGGGGCCGAGGCGGGCGGTGTGGGGCTTTAGCGTTGGCGCGGAGGAAAGCGCGCGGATTGTCCCACATCGCCCCGCGGCTGTCGAAGCCCGAGGCGCGGGCCCCGGCTCAGAACGCGAACGCGATGATCGGGCCGATGGCCACGCCCCGGAACTCCGTGCCGGTGATGACCTGGTAGGTGGCCTCCGCTCCGAGCGCGAACGAGCGCGTGAAGTGGAGCATGAAGCCGCCGCCGCCGCTCAGCGCCGCGCCGGTCTGCGACGCCGGGCTGCCCACGTGCCCCACGCCCACGCCGCCCTCGACGAACGGGGCGAACCGGTTCAGCGGCAGCACCACGCGGAACATGGGCATGCCGATGAGCACCGTCGGGTCGAGGAAATAGCCGCTCGCGTGCACGGCGGGGACGAGGATCACCGTGCCCGTGTCGAAGCCGTACCCCACGCGCGCGCCCAGCAAGAAGCCCGCCTTCCCGTTGGAGAAGCCGACGCC
>CAZHGG010001081.1:0-2371 GCA_964531755.1 uncultured Polyangiaceae bacterium | reverse complement strand
CCTGGAGGGAGCCCGGGGTCGGCCGCGCGGGGTGCGCTGGAGGCCGGCGAGCGGTGCCGCTCAGATGAGCGACTTGTTGAAGGCGGCCCTCTCCTCGAGGTCGAGCCCGAGGATGTCTCGGTGGTGTCGACGGCACGGAAGTGAAGCTCGCGGGTCAGTTTCTGATGGCCGCAGTAGGTCAGTTCACGGTGGCCACGGACAACCGCTGCCGCTCGGGTCTAGGAACGTCGCCGGTGGGAGTTCCGGGTGGTGACCCCGCTCCTCCCAGAGGCGCCTAGCTAGTTCTCGTCCCAGAACAGTAAGTGCGCGTAGTCATTGAAATTTATCGCGTCCGTGATGGAAATAGAAGGCTCGCGCCCCGTGTTTTCTCGGTGAATCACCACATTCGCTCAGAAAACCGAGGCCTCCGATGCGACGAGAACTCACCGCGCAGCTTGGACTCGTTACGGCCACCACGGATCACGTTCGCGCTCGCGAGCTCGACGTGATGAGCCGCATCCTGGACGAGCTGCCTCAGGGGGTCAGGCTCGTGTACCGGGACCTCCTCGGTGCGAGCGGCAGGGCCGACACGGGGCGCGACGCGATGACGGCGGAGCAGGTGCTGCGGGCCATGGTGATCAAGCAGCGGTTCGGGTGCAGCTACGACGGGCTCGCGTTCCGGCTTGCCGACTCGAACAGCATTCGAGCGTTCTGTCGTGTCCCACCGTCGGCATCGCCTCCGACGAAGTCGACGCTGCAGAGGAACATCAAGCGCGTGAAGGACACGACGTGGGAGGAGATCAATCGCCTCGTCATCGGGTACGCGCACGCGAAGAAGATCGAGACGGGGCGCAAGACGCGAACCGACTGCACGGTGGTCGAGACGAACATCCACGAGCCGAGCGACTCGAGTCTGCTTTGGGACTGCGTGCGCGTTCTGGTTCGCCTGATGACGAGGGCGAAGGAGGAGTTCGGCACGTCGTTCAACAGCCGTCGACGACGAGCAAAGCGACGGGCGATGGGGATCCTCAACGCGAAGTCGAAAGAGCATCGGAAGGCCCTCTATCGCGACATGCTCAAGGTTGTCGCGGACACGATGGGGCAAGCGAACCACGTGATCGAGCAGCTCCAAGGGGTCGCTCATGCAGACCTCAAGCAGAGTCTGCTCGCGCAAGCGATCGAGCACGAAATCAAGCATATTCTGGTGCTCGGGAAGCGCGTGGTCGACCAGACGGAGCGTCGCGTGCTTCGCGGTGAATCGGTTCCAGCCGTCGAGAAGATCGTCTCCATCTTCGAGCCGCACACGGACATCATCATCAAGGACCGGCGGGAGACGTTCTACGGGCACAAGGTCTGCCTCACGAGCGGCAGCAGCGGCCTCGTGCTCGACCTCGTCGTAGAGAGAGGCAACCCCGCGGACTCGACACTCGCGCAGAAAGCGATCTCGCGTGTCCGGTCCGTGCTCGGGCGGGCTCCGAAGCAAGTGACCTTCGACGGCGGATTCTCATCGAAGGCGAACGTGCAGGACATCAAGGCGATGGGGGTCGAGGACGTCGTCTTCAGCAAGCACGTCGGACTCGACATCACGGACATGGCCAAGAGCTCGTGGGTCTTCCGGAAGCTTCGGAACTTCCGCGCTGGCGTCGAGGCGGGCATCTCGTTCTTGAAGCGAACGTTCCGCCTGGGCCGCTGCAGCTGGAGTGGGTTCGACTCGTTCAGCGCGTACGCGTGGGGCAGCGTGCTCTCGTGCAACCTGCTGGTCCTCGCGCGGCACCTCCTCGTGTAGCGCGCGGCGTCCCGACGAACGCGTCCACCCGGCTGAGGCGTCGGGTGAAGGGAGGCCCGCGCCCAGAACTCGGAGCCGCATGCATTATGCATGTGATCGGACCCTGGCTCGATCCTCGGGCCGCTCGCTTCGCCCTTGAAGAGGGGGCAAAAGTTCGAGAAAATGAGGGTTTTGGGACGAGAACTAGCTAAGCCGCCCCGGAGAGCACCCGCACCCCTCCAAGACCGAGCACTCGCACGCACCCTGCACGGACCGCGCGCTCTCTCGTGGAAAGCACGCCGAGAGCCAACCCCCGCGAATTCCAGCGCGACGTGCGCGTCCACGGACCTCCCGACGCTGCGCTCGTTCGCGTCGCCAAAGCTCCTCAACGCTATCGAGTGGCGCCCCATTCGATAGCGGCTACGGACTGCTCTTTGTCTTGATGGGAACCGCTCTGGTCGTCAGAGCCACTTGCAGGTATCCGTCCGGTCAAGGGGGTCGGTTCCGGGGCGAGGATTCCGGTTGCGCCGATTGGCATGGCATGGCAGCGCGCACAGGGGCGCGACGACGGAGCCCGCGTCGCACCCGCTCGCGACGGCTCGCGGTCGTGCCTGCGCACCGGCGCGA
>CAZHGG010001080.1:0-2371 GCA_964531755.1 uncultured Polyangiaceae bacterium | reverse complement strand
GCTCTGCCCCCGGTCGGCGTCGCCGCGCTGCAGGGCGTCTGCGGCGTCGTGCGCGGCGCGCGCGGCCTCGCGGAGCCCGTCGACGGCCGCCTCCGGGAGCGCCTGCCCCTCCCCTTTTCTTTGGAGATCCGTGGCCTTGTCCGCGAGCTGCGCCTCGGCGCCGCCGTGCTTCGCGAGCTCCGCCCGCGCCCTCGCCTGCGCCCGCGCCTTCATCTGGGCGAGGCGATCCTCGGCCCACCGCAGCTCCGGGGCGAGCTTGCGCTGCGCCTCGTCGAGCAGCTCCTGAGGGGCGCCGCCGCGCATCGAGCCACCGCGCGCGGCGACCCGCTTGGCCTCGTCGAGCGCGGCGATCGCGCTCCGCCCGCCGGACACCGCGTCCGCCGGGCTGCCCTGCTCGAGCGACTGCGCCATTTGCTCGGCGAGCTCGCGGGACGCCGCGCCCTTGCTCGTCCACGAGCTGCTCCCCGAGCCGACCGACGGCAGGTCGCGGACGGCCTCGCGCACGGCGTCGGCGTGCTTCTTCGCCTCCTCCATGAGCGCCTTGCGGTCCTCCTCGGAGGCGCCGTCCGCGAGCGCCTGGTCGACCTTCCCCATGTTCTCCGCGTGCGCGGACGCGAGGCGATCGAGCTCCCGCGCGGCCTCGGCGAAGGCGGCGTCGGCGTCGCTGCCCTCGTCGTCACCCTTGCCCGCGCCGTCGCCCGCGCCTTCACCGTCGCCGGGCTGACCGCCCGCGCCGTCCACGCCGCCCCGGCCCCCACCGCCCCGCGAGCCGAAGGAGGGATCGGGCTGGCGGAGCCGGGCCGCGAGATCGCGCGCGGCCAGCTCCGCGTGGAGCAGGTCCGACGCCTTGCGCGCGCGCGTCACGCGCAGGAGGCCCGCGTCGGTGAGCTCGGCCAGGTCCTGCCCCAGCCACCCGAGGCGGTCGAGCTGGCGTTGCCCCCCGCGGAGCACGACCTCCGCCGCGTCCATGCGGGCGTCGGACGCAGGGCCCGTGGCCGCCTTGGTGCGCGCCTGGGCCGCGCCGAGCGAGAGATCGTCGGCGACGTCGGCGAGCTCCTTCGAGGCCGTGCGCGTGTCGCGCTGCCCGAAGCCGCGGATCACCGCGTCCACGACGAGGGCCATCTGCTCGGTCGCCGCGCGCGCGGCCCGCCGCGCCTCGGCGCCCTTCGCCACCGCCTCCTTGCGCTCCGCCGCCACGAGGCGGCGCTCGGTGGCGCGGAGCCGCGCGGCCACTCGGCTGTTCACGCGGAGGCCCGAGAAGGACTCCCCGAGCACCTCCGCGAGCCGCTCACCCGCCTTGCTGGACAGCTCGCGGAGGCGCACCCCGTCCATGGCCGGTTGCCCCGCCTCGCCGTGGCCGAGGCGATACGCGAGCGCCTCGACGTACGCGCGCCTCACGCCGCGAAGGGCGTCCAGGCGCATGGCCTCGGGCTCGCCCACGTCGGGAGGCACCACCGTGAGCGCGGCGCTCTCGCCCCACTTGGGGCCGGTGATGGGGTCGTTGTCCTTCGCGGCGACGCGCACCTCCACGGGCACGTGGCTCCGCTTGAAGAACGGATCGGTGGGGCGGAGCACGTGGCCGCCGTGATCGGTGCGCGTCTCGCCGTCGAGCCGCGAGAGCACCCGGCGCTCCTCCCGCGCGCCCGCGCGGAGGACCAGGTGCACCTCCCGCAGGCCGTGGTCGTCCTCGACGTGGTAACGTATGGGAATTTCAGTTGAATCTGCGTCCCGCGCGAGCGAGATCGTGCGCGGCGCGCCCTCGAGTGTGACGACGGGGGCGGCGTCGGGGATCGACGTGACGCGCGTGCGGGCGGGCTCTTCGATCACCACGTCGCCGAACCGCGCGACGACGCGGAGCTCGGCGGTGTCGGCGAGCGGCCAGCGGGCCACCACCGCGCCCGTGCCGTCGTCGACGAACGGGACCTCCACCGCGCCGTCGGTCATCGCGAGCCGCCGCCCGCTGTGGACGGGCGTGCCGCGAAAAGAGAGGAGCGTGCCGCGGGGGAGCTCGAGCTCCTCGCCGAACGGCTCGTGCCGCTCGCCGCGGTGGAGGTAGTCCGGCGCGCGCGCCACGATCTCCGGCTGCGCGAGCCAGACGAGGTGGACGGGGGCGTGGCCGTCGCGCGCCGCGAGCACGTCTGCGCCCTCGACGAGGCCCCACGGGTTCTGCGCGCACGAGCCCACCGCGACCGCGCCGAAGAGCCCAGCCGCCACGCGGAACCGGAGCGCGAGCCGCCGCGCACGCCCGACCACCTGCCGCTCGGGGATCGCGGCGAAGGCGCGCGCCACGTGGAGCTCGGCGAGCTCCCGCGAGGTGCCGTCGGTGGCGTCGAGCAGGGTGAGCGCGCGGCGCGCGCGGTCCGCCTCGGCT
>CAZHGG010001079.1:0-2374 GCA_964531755.1 uncultured Polyangiaceae bacterium | reverse complement strand
CGGTCGACACGCGCGACGGCGTGCGCCTGCGCGGCGTCGGCACGGGCGCGGGGCTGGCGGACGGCGACACCCTCGTGTCGGTGGGGAGCGCGCGGGTGCGCTCGCTGCGCGAGGTGTCGGGCATCGTCACGAGCGCGGTCCTCGCCGGGCGCACCGAGCTCTCGGGCGTCGTGCGCCGCGGCGACGACGACATCGCGGTGACGGTGGAGATCCCCACGGGCGCCGAGGCGCCCGCGAATTGACAGACCGCGCGGTTCCGCCCATAACGCGACCTCGATGCCGGAAGCTCACCTCGACCGCAAAGTCCGAATCCTCGTCGCCAAGCCGGGTCTCGACGGCCACGATCGCGGCGCGAAGGTGGTGGCGCGCGCCCTCCGCGACGCCGGGTTCGAGGTGGTCTACACCGGCCTCCACCAGACCCCCGAGATGATCGCCAACGCGGCCGTCCAGGAGGACGTGGACGGCGTCGGGCTCTCCATCATGAGCGGCGCGCACAACACCCTGTTCCCCGCGGTCCTCGCCGCGCTCCGCGCGAAGGGCGCCGACGACGTCGTGCTCTTCGGCGGGGGCATCATCCCCGACGACGACGTCACCCGGCTGCGTGAGGCGGGCGTCCAGGGGGTGTTCACGCCCGGCACGCGGCTCGAGACCATCATCGGATGGGTGCGCGACAACGTGCACGCGCGCTGAAGTGTTGGACGGATAACCGTTCGTTTCTATTATTGATTTTTTCGGCCGAAGAGCCGCCGGAGCGGGAGCGCCAGGGCGAACAACGCCAGCGCGGCGCGAGAGACTGGGCTCTTGCCGCGGGGCCGCGCGCGCCGGAGGCTCGCGTCTCCGCCGTCGCAGCCCGAGTCGCTCGAGCCCGAGCCGCCCGAGCACGAGTCGCTCGACGAGGAGGAAGAGGAGTCGCTCGCGCACGCGTCGCCGGAGGAGTCGTTGTCGCCCCCGACCGTGTCGCCGCCGCAGCCCGAGTCACTCGAGCCCGAGTCGCCGGACGAGCTGCTCGTGTCGGTGCCCCCGCCACAGGAGTCGTCGCTCGAGGAGCTCGTGTCGCTCGAGGAGCTCGTGTCGACCACGACGGCCGTGCCGCCGCTGCACCCCGAGTCGTCGTAGTACACCGGCTCCTCCGCCGGCTCCGCAGGGTCACGCGGCGCCCGCCCGGTGGCGCCGGGAGGGGCAGGGGACGGGCTCGTGGCGCCCGGCGGCGGCGCGGGAACGCACGCAGGGTCGAAGCGCTGGCTCTCGATCACCGCCGCGCGCTCCGCCGCCGCCTCATAGCCCACCCTGGCTCCGAAGCCGCCGGCGGGGATGAGCCCGAAGGCCCGCGTCACGCTCAGCCCGTCGATGCGCTTGCCCGAGACCGCGAGCGCGAGATCGTCGTCCGTGGTGCCGCACGACGCCACGGCCGGGTTGACGTCGCCCGGGGTCGCTGCACACGGCGGGAGCGCGCCGCCGGGCAGCCTGCCGAGGGCGCCGGCGGGGCACGCCACGCCGAAGCGGAGCGGCGCGTTGCGAAGCTGGTGGAGGGCGTCGGCGCACGCGGTCGCCTCGGCGGGCGTGCGGGCCACGCGCTGGGCGAAGCTGCGAACGAGCGGAACGGGGCGCTCGCCGCTGGGCAGCGCGCCGAGCGGCCCGAAGAGCAGGTCGTGGCTGGCGCCCTCGGTGAGGAAGCCGAAGCCCCGGTAGCTAGAGACGGCCGCCTCGCGCGCCGCGCGGTAGGTCGAGCCGCGCTCGCCCCAGACGAGCTCTCCCGCCGGGAGCGTGACCGCCGCGCCCACCTGCACGGGCGTCGTGTCCACGACCCACGCGGTCACGGGGAGCGGCGCGCTCGTCGCGCGGGTGAGGAAGAGCGGGAGCGCGGGCGGGCCGTCGTCGGACACGCGGAGCACCGGGGTGCTCGACGGCCGCGCGCCCGGCGCGAAGGTGATGGCTACGAGGAGCGCGCCGTCTTGGAACGCGAGGGACGCGAGCCCCTGCGGGACGTAGAGGCCTCGGTCGGAGGCGAACCGCGTGAGGTCGGTGGTGCTGGTGAGCACGACGGGCGCGCCTGGCTCCGGCGTGGCGCGCTCGGTGGGCACGTCGTCGCGGATGACCTCGACGTCGCCCTCGGCCCCGCAGGCCGACGCCGCGGGCCCCGCGGTAGTGCCCACGGGGCGCAGGACCCGCACCCGGGTGGCCTCGTCAAGCGCCGCGAAGAGCGGATCGCCCGCGAGGTCGATCGACGCCCCCGGCCGCGCCGGGACGAGCCACGCGATGCGCTCGCCCGCGGGCAGCACGGCCATCTGCCAGCGGGTCGTGCGGGCGCCGTCGTTCGCGACCGCGACGCGCAGGGCTGCGGGCGCCACGCCGCGCGGGGAGGTGCCGAGCGTCC
>CAZHGG010001078.1:1976-2375 GCA_964531755.1 uncultured Polyangiaceae bacterium | reverse complement strand
CCCACTGGGCGCGCGCCCGCCGCCGCCGCCCCCGTCGAGCTGGTCGCGGAGCCGGTGGAACTCGAGCTCGGTGAAGAGCTCGCGGAGCCGGTCGACGTCGGCGCCGCCGTAGGCGAGCGCCTCGGGGCTCCACGCGACCTCGGCGGTGGCGTCGAGCGTGACGAGCCGCTGCGAGAGGCGCGCGTCGGCCTCGTGCTCGCGGAGCGCCTCGCGGAGCTTCACGCGCTTGACCTCGTCGAGCCGTGCGTAGACCCCGTCGAGCGTGCCGAACTGGCCGAGGAGATCGGCGGCGGTCTTGGGGCCCACGCTGGGCACGCCGGGCACGTTGTCCGACGTGTCGCCGGTGAACGCGAGCAGGTCACGGAGCTGGCTCGGGGGCACGCCGAACTTCGCGGCGAC
>CAZHGG010001078.1:661-1966 GCA_964531755.1 uncultured Polyangiaceae bacterium | reverse complement strand
CTCGGCCGGCCCGTACACGCGGTCACGCATCGAGTCCCACAACACGACGCGGGTGTCCTCGTCCCGCACGAGCTGCATGAGGTCCTTGTCGGCGCTGACGACCACCACCGACACCCCGTCGGCCAGGGCTCGGGCCGTCACCGCGGCGATGAGGTCGTCCGCCTCGAGGCCATCTCGCTGAAAAATGGGGATGCCGTAGGCCTCCACGATCTCGCGGCACCGCACCATTTGCGAGGCCAGATCCGGCGGCGCCGGCGGGCGCGTGGCCTTGTAGCGAGGGTCGATCGCCTTGCGGAAGCTCGGCGTGCGCGAGTCCATGGCCACTGCGAACATGGCGGGCCGCCGGTCGTTGACCACCTTCTGGAGCATGTTCACGGTGCCCATCACCGCGTGGGTGACCTCGCCGCGCGAGCTCGAGAGCGGCGCGATCGCGTGGTAGGCGCGGAACACGTACCCCGAGAGGTCGACCAGGTAGAGCACGCCCGGCGCGCCCGCGGGGGGCAGCGCGGCCGACTTCGTCACGGTCACGGGGCGCCTCGGATCATGGGTCGCGTATAGCGCCGTTCTCACCCCACCCGGCACCGGAAAAGGCTCCCGGACGCTCCGCGTCACCCCGCTGGACGCTGCCGCCGCGCGGGACTACGCTTCAAGGCGCGCTGCTTGGGGGCCGAGGCGCGCTGGCGAGCGCGGCCCCACAGTCGGGCACGTAGTTTGCTAGCGAAGTAGACGCCCATGAACCAGACCCTGCCGCCGACCTCCTCCTCTCTCGTCGCTGGAAAGTACCAGCTGGTGCGTCGCATCGGCCAGGGCGGCATGGGCTCGGTGTGGGAGGCGCGGCACGCGACCCTCGGCACCACGGTCGCCATCAAGTTCATCGAGAACGACTACGCCGACAACACCGACGCGCGCACCCGCTTCGACCGCGAGGCGCGGGCGGCCGCGTCGATCCAGTCGAAGCACGCCATCCAGATCTTCGACCACGGCGTCACCGAGGACGGCAAGCCGTACATCGTCATGGAGATGCTCGTCGGCGAGCCGCTCGACAAGCGGCTCCAGCGGCTGAAGCGCCTGCCCCTCGCGGACGCGGCGCGCATCCTCCAGCAGGTGGGCCGGGCGCTCGCGCAAGCGCACGAGAAGGGCATCGTCCACCGGGACCTGAAGCCCGAGAACATCTTCCTCGTGACCTCGCCCGACGACGACGAGGAGATCGCCAAGGTGCTCGATTTCGGCATCGCCAAGGTGCAGGCCTCGAGCGGCTCGCCCGGGCTCACCTCGAGCACCAAGACCGGCGCCGTGCTCGGCACG
>CAZHGG010001078.1:0-651 GCA_964531755.1 uncultured Polyangiaceae bacterium | reverse complement strand
CAGGCGCGCGGGCTGCGCAACGTCGACCACCGCACCGACATCTGGTCGCTCGGCGTCATCGCCTTCCGCGCGGTCACCGGGCGCCTGCCGTTCGAGGGCGAGTCCGTCGGGGACCTGCTGGTGAAGATCTGCACCTCGCCCATCCCGGTGCCATCGCAGGTCGCGCCCGAGCTCCCGCCCGCGTTCGACGCGTGGTTCATCACCGCGCTCGAGCGGGAGCCGCAGCGCCGCTTCGCCACCATGGCGGACGCGATCGATGGGCTCGCGTTCGCGGCGGGCATCACCCTCCGGCGCGGAGGCACGCAGTCGGGCCAGCCCATCCAGCCTGGTCAGCTCGGTCAGCCTGGTCAGCCTGGTCAGCCTGGCTACTTCGGTCCGCCGCACGCCATGACCCCCGCGGGCGCGCAGCCCATGGGCCTCGCCCCCACCCTCGGCACGGACTCCGCCTCCCTCGCGGCCCCCGGAGGCACGTCGGCCCCGTTTACCGCGAACGCGATTGAGCACGAGTCGCGCGCCTTCGTCCGCGGGCCGAGCGGCCTCGTGATCGGCGGCATCGCGGCGGCCGCGCTCGGCCTCGGCCTCGGCGCCGGGGGACTCACGCTCTTCGCGCGGAGCCGCCAGGGACCGGGCGCAAGGCCAGTGAGCGTCACC
>CAZHGG010001077.1:0-2384 GCA_964531755.1 uncultured Polyangiaceae bacterium | reverse complement strand
CTCGACGAGCTGCCGCAGCTGTGGAACGTGCTGCGCGGCGACATGAGCCTCGTCGGGCCGCGTCCGGAGGTGCCGACCTACGTCGCCGGCTACCGCGATCACGAGCGCGTGGTGCTCGACGTGCGGCCGGGCATCACCGACCCCGCGTCGCTCGAGTACCGCGACGAGGAATCGCTGCTGGCGGCGCACCCGGAGCCGGAGCAGCTCTACCGCGAGCACATCCTGCCGCGGAAGCTCGCGCTCAGCGCGGACTACCTGCGACGGCGCACGGTGTGGAGCGACCTCGGTGTCCTGCTGGCCACGGCGCGCGCGGTTCTCGCTCGCTCACCGGAGAACGCCACGCCCCATGGGACCGCGTCCGCCGGGCTCGGCGGACGCGGCGAGCTGGGCGGACGCGGCATGGAGGGGGTCAATTGGGCGGCGGGCGCCTGCGACTCGGACGACGCGCGCTGCCTGGACGGCGCGCTCGTGCGCTGCCATCCGCGTCCGCGCGTCGTGGCCCGCTGCCTGCGTGGCTGCGCAGGGCCCGGCGTGGTTGACCCGGACACCACCGACGAGGCGCTCCAGGCGCTCTGCGCGCGCTAGGTCAGCTGAAGGTCAGGCGCCGCCCAGCGTACCCGCGCGTGCCCGACGGGCGGGCGGCGGCGCGGCTGCGCCCCAGGCGCGATCGCGGCGTCAGGCCCTCCGCGGGGCCGCGGAAGAAAGATGTATGAAAATGTGACCCAATGTGGGTGGCCTCAGTACGCTTCGAAGTGCGCGGATCCCGCGGGGATCCTCGCCCGAGCGGCGGCGCCGAGCGGGCGCGCGTGTGCTTGAGAAGTACATCAAAGACGCTGGCCAACATCTTGCTTTTTCATCGAAAAGGCGAGACCGCCGAGGAACGGGGTAGAAGTCATGAAGCGCTCGAAGTTTGGGGCTTTGGTCTTCGGATTCGTTGTGGTTTCGGTCTGGGCGGGCCAGTCGCCCCCCGCCGTGGCCGAGGCGTCGCCGCCGGAGGCCCCGACCTCGTCGGGATGGCTGGGGCTCGTGCCCACGAACGGGCTCAAGCTCTCGACGACCCCGGCGCCCGTGGACGCGCTCCAGGCGAGCTGCCCCGCCGGGATGGTGGAGGTCGAGGGCGACTACTGCCCGGCGCTGCAGCAGCGCTGCCTCCGCTGGCTCGACCCCGAGACCAAGCTCCGCTGCGCCGAGTTCGCGCCCACCGGCGCGTGCCAGGCGAAGACGGTGCATAAGCACTTCTGCATGGACCGCTACGAGTACCCGAACAAGGTCGGCGAGCGGCCTGTGATCGGCACCACCTGGTACGAGTCGCGCGACGCGTGCAAGGCCCAGGGCAAGCGGCTGTGTTTGGACAGCGAGTGGACGCTGGCGTGCGAAGGGCAGGAGCGCCTGCCGTACCCCTACGGGTACGCGCGCAACGCGGAGGCCTGCAACATCGACAAGCCGCACCCCGAGCCGAACGCGGCCGCCATGTTCGACCCCAAGCGGCGCGCCGCAGAGTTCGCGCGGCTCGACCAGCGGGATCCCTCTGGGGCGCGGGAGGCCTGCGTGAGCCCGTACGGCGTCTCGGACATGGCGGGCAACGTGGACGAGTGGGTCGTCAACGAGAGCGGCTACCCCTACAAGAGCGGTTCGAAGGGTGGCTACTGGGGCCCCGTGCGGACGCGGTGTCGCCCGATGACCACCGCGCACTTCGAGATGTTCTCGTTCTACCAGCTCGGCTTTCGCTGCTGCGCCGACGCGCAGGCGCCCGAGCCCTCCGAGGCGGGCCCCTCCGTGGGGCTGGTGGGGCCGCGGCGGCTCGGCGTGGCCGCCAGCGGGCGCGTCGCGCTCCTGCCAGGCTCGTGAGACGGTCGGGGGCTGGGCGCGTCAGGGCTCGGCGTCCGGAGCGCCGGCGTCGTCGGGCTTCTTGGCGCGAGGTGCGCGGGCCGGCGGCTCGCCGTACTCCTGGCGGAGCTTCCGCGCGAGGCCGTTGATGAGCACCTGCTCGTGGTGGTGAGGCATCTGAGGGAGCTGCACCACCACGGTGACGGGGCCGTCGTCAGCGCCGCGAATCAGCTCGATCGAGCCGCTCGACGGCTTCGCGCCGGACTCTGGTGACTTGTACTCGAACAGCAGGTAGCCCGTGGTCGCGTCTTTCTCGACCACCTTGAACCCCAGATCGACCCGCACCATGCGGAACGCGGCGTTCCAGGTGCGATCGTAGCCGTAGGCGGACTCGTACGACGCCTTCGCCGTGGCCTCGTGCCCGGACAGGAGCACGCCGGCGGCGACGCCCACACCGACCCCGACGGCGCCGAGCGGGCCGAGCAGGCCGAGCGGGCCCGAGCCGAGCGCGAGCCGCGCGCGAAGCAACCGACGGAACATGCCTTCAGGGCTAGCCC
>CAZHGG010001076.1:0-2393 GCA_964531755.1 uncultured Polyangiaceae bacterium | reverse complement strand
CCGAGCGTGACTCGCCGCTCCGACCGCGCGAACACGAGCGGCGCGGTGAGCGCCTCGACCGCGAGCCCCGGGAGGCGCCCCGCGTCGAGCCAGGCCTCGACCCGCCGGCGGGCCGCGAGTTCGAGCTGCGCGAGCGACGGCACCGCCTACAGATAGCCGAGCCGCGCCCGGCGTTCCACGCCCGCGGGTGCTACGCTGAGCGGGTGGGCACGGCTGACGGTGCGCGCGGCGGGGGCGCGCTCGGGTTCTACGAGGCCATCGCGGGTCGCTACGATCGCGTGTATGCTGCACGTGGTCGCGAGGCGGGCGCGCGGCTGGAGGAGCTAGCGGCCCTCCTCCCCTCGGGCTCACGCGTGCTCGTGCTCGGCGTGGGGACCGGGCGGGAGCTCGCCGCGCTGCTCGACGCCGGGCACGCGCCGACGGGCCTGGATTTCTCGCCCCGCATGCTTGCCCGCGCCGCGCGCCGCGCGCGGCCCGTGCCCCTCGTGTGCGCCGATTTCTGGGAGCCGCTCCCGTTCCCGCAGGGCGCGTTCGACGCGTGCGTGGCGCTCCACGGGACGCTCGCGCACGCGCCGAGCAAGGCCTCCGTGACCTCGCTCGGCGCCGAGGTGGCGCGCGTGCTGCGGCCAGGTGGTGTGCTCGTGCTCGAGGCGCCGAGCCCCTCGTGGGACCCCGGCGAGGCGCCCGGCGAGGCCGACGAAGACGGCCGCGCGGTCTCGCGGCTCGACGCCGAGCGCGCCGTGGCGGAGGACCGCGTGGCGGGGGTCGCGGTGCGCTTCCTGACGCTCGCCGCCGCCACCTGGGAGGCGCTGCTCGCGCCATCGCTGCGCGCCCACGCCACGGACGACGGGCGCGAGGTCCGCGTGATCGCGCGGGCGCCGGAGGCGCCTACGCCTGCCGTTTGAAGATGAAGTAGACCTCCTTCGAGTTCCCGCCTTTCTCGCGGTCGAAGCTCGAGACGAGCTCCCAGCCGTCGGCGCCGAGGGCGTCGAGGCGCCCCTCGAACTCCGGCTTCTCGATGTCGAGGACATCCATGGTGAGGCGCCGATAGGTCCAGATGGTCATACGGGCAGGGTAGCGGCTCATCGCGAATGGGTCGAGGTGACGTCGACGCCGGTGCACGCGCGGCGTCGAGTGCTACGTTCGGTGGCGTGATGGTTCGTCCCACCTCGCGGTCTCGGGCCCGCGCGCTCCTCGTCGCGGGCGCCGCGGCGCTGTCGCTCCTCGCCGCCCCGACGGCCGCGCGCGCCAACGGGAGGTTCCCCGCCACCAACGCCATCGTCGTCGCGCCCCGCGATCCGTCGTTCCTCGTCCTCCGCGCGACGTACGGCGTGCTCTTCTCGCGCGACGCGGGGCAGACGTGGGACTGGGTCTGCGAGCAGAGCCTCGGGTACTCGGGGGTCGAGGATCCGCCCATCGCGCTCACCGAGCGCCCCGTCGTCGTGAGCGCGATCTTCGCGGGGCTCTCCGTCTCGGACGATCAAGGCTGCTCCTTCTCGCTCCGCAAGGGGCCGGTCGACAAGCGCGTGATGAACGACGTCACCGTCGTGCGCAGCCGCCCACGCGAGGTGCTCGCGCTCTCGTCGAGCTACGCCTCGCGGACCGACGCCGGCGGCAACCTCTACGCGTCGACGCTCTTCGTGAGCAAGGACGAGGGCCTCACGTTCGCCTCCACCGGCGCCGCGCTCGACCCCACCGTGCTCCTCGAGACCGTCGAGGCGGCCGAGAGCGACCCCTCGCGGGTGTACCTGAGCGGGGCGCGCGAGGGCGGCTCGGGCCCGGAGGGCGTGCTGCTCGTGTCGGTCGACGGGGGCGCCACGTTCACCGAGCGCGCCGTCCCGCTGGTCGCCGGCGAGCGCGCGCCGTTCATCGGCGCGGTCGATCCGAAGGACCCCGACCGGCTCTACCTTCGCCTCTCAGGCGGCCCGGATCTGGCTCGCGGGCGGCTGCTGGTCTCCGACGACGGCGGCAAGGGGTTCCGCGAGGTCTGGGCGGCGGACGGGCCGCTCACCGGCCTGGCGCTCTCCCCCGACGGAGCCCGCGTGTACGCCGGCAGCGTCAAGGACGGCCTCGTCGTGGCCGACCGCGCGGCGCTGGCGTTCGAGGCGCGCGCGAAGATCCAGGTGCAGTGCCTCGCCACCTCCGGCGACCGTGTGCTCGCGTGCTCGAACGAGCGGAGCGGCTTCGTGGCCGGCGCGAGCGCCGACGACGGCCGCACCTTCGCGCCGTTGCTGCGCCTCTCGGGCCTGCGCGGGCAGCTCGCGTGTGGTGCGGGCTCGACGACCGCCGTGGAGTGCACGAAGAGCTGGCCGCGCGTGCGCGACGAGCTGGGCATCGGCGCCGACGCGGGCTCCACCGGCCCGGCGCCCGCGCCCGCCGCGCCCGCCGCGCCC
>CAZHGG010001075.1:0-2406 GCA_964531755.1 uncultured Polyangiaceae bacterium | reverse complement strand
CGACCACGGGCGCGTCGGCCCGCCCCGCGCAGGTGGCGGAGCCCGCAGAGCCCCGCGTCTCCAGCGTGCCGCCCAGGTCCAACGTCGGCCGGCTCGTCGGGGGAGGTGCGCTCGTCGTCGCGCTCGTCCTCGGCGCGGTGTTCGCGGCTCGGGGCCGCGGCGACGCGCCTCCTGGGCCGCCCGTGGCGTCCTCGGCGTCCTCTGGCCCGCCCGCGTCGACCGCGATGTCGGCGAGCGGGTCCGCCTCCGCTCCGAGGCCTCCATCCTGCCCCCCGAACATGGTGCTCGTCCCCGGAGCCTCGGTCGTACTTGGCGCGCGGGAGCTCGAGGCCGAGGCGCTCGCGAAGCCGACCCACGAGGTCACCCTGAGCAGCTTCTGCCTCGATCGCACGGAGGTCACCGCCCGTGACTACGACGCGTGCGCCGAGAAGGACGGCTGCGAGCGCGCCCTCCAGCAGGTGAGCTGGCCCGACATCGACGCCCTCTCGAAGAAGCGCTTCAGCGCGTTCTGCAACACCAAGGTCCCCGAGCGAGCCGACCATCCCGCGAACTGCGTGGCGTGGAACATGGCCGATCGCTACTGCAAGAAGCGAAAGGCGCGGCTGCCCACCGAGGCGGAGTGGGAATACGCGGCGCGCGGGCCGACGCAGCGGCGCTACCCGTGGGGCGACGGCGCGCCGACGCCGAAGCACCTCAACGCGTGCGGCGCCGAGTGTGTGGCCTGGGCGCGCAAGGCGAGCCTCGGCACGTTGGCCTCTCTCTTTCCAAACGCAAAAGACGACGACGGATTCCCGGGGACGGCGCCCGTAGGGTCGTTCCCGCTCGGCGAATCGACGCATGGCGCGCTCGACCTGGCAGGCAATGTCTACGAGTGGACCGCGGACTGGTACGCACCCTATGGCGAAGACGCCTCGAAGGACCCCAAGGGGCCCGACAAGGGGACCGAGCGGGTCGCGCGCGGGGGCGGATTCCTCAGCACGAACCTGGGGTGGATCAACCCGGCGTGGCGCTACAAGACAGACCCCGAGACGTACAACCACGCGATCGGGTTTCGCTGCGCGACCACGCCTTGAGCGCGGGCGTGAAGACGCCCGAACATAGGGACAGGCCCTAGTCCCCTGGAAGCGTGGTTCCTTTCAGAGGTCGGGTACGTTTCCAGGGAGGGACTCACCCTTCAGGGCGCGCGCCAGGTCGAGTACTTGGTGAGCAAGAAGCCCGTCCAGTCGTCGCTCGTGCCGCTGTGGCCGCCCGCGAGCTCACGGTACTGCACGGGGAATCCCTTGGCCGTGAGCTTCGACTTGTCCGTGCGGACCTGGGCGATGGGGAAGTACTCGTCGGCGGTGCGCGCCGAGATCGCGACGTTGATCTTCCAGCCCGCCGCGTTCAACGCGGTGTCGGTTGGCGTTCCCACGCCAAACGCCGACTGAACGCTCGAGTTCTCGATGAGGATGCCCGCGAACTTCTTCGCGTTCCGCATGCCCGTGTAGTACGCGGCGATGCCGCCCGACGAGTACCCCGCGAGCACGATCTTGCGCTGGTGAGCCCAGAAGCACTGGCGCACGTCGGCGATGACGGCGAGGATCTTGGCCTCGTCGGTCGACGCCGTCCAGCACTGCCCATCGCGGCCGGCGCCGACGGACACCGCGATGTGCGTCTGCGTCGAGCGGATGTTCCACGGCGAGATCGCCCACGTCGCGAAGTTCTTCGCGTTGTCTCCGCAGCCGTGCATGCCGACGATCATCGGGTACGACTTCGTGGACGTGTAGGTCGGCGGCAAGCGGACCCAGTAGTCGAGCCCGCCGGTCTTCGTGATCAGCTTGAAGAACCCGTCGGCGTCCTTCGTGTACGAGCACGTGCGGGTGGGCGCGGGGCCGGGGCCGGTGAGCGCGGGGACGTTGGGGAGCTCGAGATCGAGGTCGCCGTCGGGGATGGCGGGCGAGGCCTCTTCCATGCTGGGCAGGCCAGGGTCGACCGCCTGACCGACCCCGGAGCTGGGGCCGGCCGCCACGGGCGAGGGCTGCTCGTCGGCCTGGGGCTCGCTCGCCTCGCCGGGCGGCGCCGCGGGCTGGACCGGGTCGACCGAATCGACCGCACACGCGACCAGGGACAGGGGGAGGAGGAGGGCGAAGATTCGGCTGAGGGAACGCACGGTTAGCGTGTTAACCCACGGCCATCCACACGCAAAGGCTCTCGCGCGGCGCGCGCGAAAATGCGTGCGCCCTGCTCCGACTCCATCGCACATGTGCGCAGCCGTGTGCCGTCGCCTCGACGCGCTCGTGAGCGCTCGCTTCAGCCCGAGTGGTAGCGGCAGAAGCGCGCGGTGCAGTGCTCCGCGTCGCCCGGCCTCGGCGCGCACGAGAGCGCGCGGCCCGCGCGCCCGGCGCACGCCACGAGCGCGGGCGCGAG
>CAZHGG010001074.1:0-2412 GCA_964531755.1 uncultured Polyangiaceae bacterium | reverse complement strand
CGTAGGGGAATGTGATGTCCTCGTGCGCGCGCGCCGGGGCGTGCGCGAGGAGGGCCGCCGCGCCGACGAGCAGCCCCGCGAGCCGTGGGGCCCGCGCCCGGCTCACGGGATCGACCAGGTGAGCTTCACCGTGCCCGACTGGTTCACGCCGCCGCCCTCGAGCACGACGTAGTAAGTGGACCCCGCCGTCACCGGGAACGTGAGCGTCTCGCCGCCGTTGCCGCTCACCGTGTTGGCGCACACCTGGTTCGTGAGGACGTTGCCGGTGGGCGCGCACGTCTCCGAGAGGTAGAGCATGTGGTCGAAGGTGGCCGACGACCCCACCGTGCGGAGCATGCCTGTCTTGTGGGCCGTGACGGCGAACACGCGCTCCGCCGTGAGCGAGCCGGAGGCGCCGCCGCACGTCGGCTGCGTGGTGTAGTCGTTGACGAACGGGGCGGCGGTCGTGGCCGTGTAGACGACCGGGTCGGTCCACACGTGCACGGGCATCCCGGGGCACTTGTCGGAGCTCGCCGGCGCGCCCTCGAGCTTGCAGGTGGTGCTGCAGCCGTCGTTCGGCGTGCGGTTGCCGTCGTCGCACTCCTCCCCCGCCTCGATCTTGCCGTTCGAGCAGCCGACCGCGCCGTCGCTCGCGTCGGCCCGTGCGTCGCCGCCAGCGTCGAGCGGCGGGTCGGGCGGGAACGAGGCGTCGTCGTCGATCGGCGGCTCGATGGGGTCACCGAAGCACGGCTCGCACGGGCCGTAGGTCTTGCCGTCATCGTTGCACACGCGGGAGCCCTCTTCGCGGTTCGCGCAGCGACAGTAGTACGCGTCGCCCGGGCGGCACTCGTCTTTCGGCGCCGGGGTCGCGGGCGTGGAGCTGCACGCGGCGACGAGCGCCACGACGAGCGCGGCGGGCGCGAGGGGCGCGAGCAGCGCGAGCAGCGCGCCGCCGCGGGGACCGGCGTGGGAGGCTCGGGGGTTCATCGCGACCTCACGGGATCTGGAAGCTCACGGTGTAGTTGCCGCTGGCGCCGACGGCGCCCGACACGCCGACGTAATACGTGGTGCCCGACGTGACCGGGAACGTCATGGTCTCGTCGAGCGGCGCGGTGGTGCCGCGGTCGTTCGCGCACATCTTGGTCGTCATGGTCGCGGCGTTGTTGCAGTCGGTGCGGGCGCTGAGCAAGACGTTGTAGGTCGCGCCCGTGGTCTTCACCGTCATGGAGCCCGTGCGGTGGGCCGTGACGGCGTAGATGTGGTCGGGGGAGGCGTTCGTGCCCGCCCCTGTGGTGCACGCGCTGCCGGGCTCGTTCCACGCGCTCGGGAAGCCGGACGTGGTGCCAGCGCCGGTGACGGCGGCGGTCGTCCACACGTGGACCGGCTGGCCGGGGCAGGCCTTGCCGGTGTCCGGGTTGCCCGCGACGTTGCGGCAGTCGTTGCCGCAGCCGTCGCCCTCGACCTTGTTGATGTCGTCGCAGGCCTCGCCGTCGTCGACCGTGCCGTCCCCGCAGAACGAGCCGGGCGTGAGCTTGAGCTTCACGCTGTACGGCCCCGCCTGGTTCGGGCCGGCCGCGCCGTCCACCACGAGGTACACCGTGCTCCCCTTGATGACGTTCGCGTTCAGGACGGCGTTCTGGCCGGGGTTCAGGCCCTGCGCGCAGGAGAGCTGCGCCGCCTCGTCGGCGCACGCGGAGCGTAGGTACGCGATCGGGGCGAACTTCGCGTCGGGGACCACCGTGACGACCAGCCTGCCGGTGGTCGGCACCGTGAGCGCGTACACGTGGTCGGGCGCGCCCTTCGCGCCCGCGCAGCCGCTAGCGCCCTTGTAGTCGTCGGCCGCGGCGCTCGTGTCGCCGGTGATGGTCACCTCGGAGTTCGCGTTCAGGGCCACGTTCTGGCCGTCGCACTTCTCGGCCGCCGGGGTCTGCGGCGTCGGAGCCGCGTCGATCGGCTGCGGCACCGCGGCGTCGCCGGTCTGCGGATCGGGCACCTCCCCGCACGGGAGGTTCTCGCCGAGCGCGCAGGCCTCGAAGGTCTCGCCGTCGTCCTTGCAGAGCTTCGTCCCCTCTTTCGTGTCGGCGCAGCGGCAGAAGACGTAGGTGCCCGGGGTGCACAGCTTCTTGCCTCCCCCCGCGTCGGCGGCGACCTCGGTGCCCGAGCACCCTCCCATCAGGGCCGCGGACGCGAGCGCGATCCCGAGCAGCGCGAGCAGGGTTCCGGCGGTGCCCGACGCGAGGCGCGAGGCGCGCGCGACCGGCGAGACGCGAGCGAGAGGAGAGACGGGGTCGCGCCCGTGGGGAGGCTTACGGTTCATCGGGAGTGCTCCGCTGGGGCCGGCGGCGGAGCCGGCGGCCGATGGCAAGAAGAAGAAGAGTGCCAGCGCCGGCGAGCCCGGTCGCTGCTGCAGAGAGTGTGGGCGCTCCGTCGACG
>CAZHGG010001073.1:0-2414 GCA_964531755.1 uncultured Polyangiaceae bacterium | reverse complement strand
GAGGTACACCTCGGTCTTGCCCGAGCCGGTCACGCCGTGGAGCAAGAACGGCCGCGCGGTCTCGCCGAAGAGCGCCGCCTGGAGCGCCGCGATCGCGCCAGCCTGCGCGGCCGTGGGCTCCTTGTCGGCGTCGCGCTCCACGCCCGCGTCGAAGAACGCGTCGCGCGCGCGCTCCTGCTCGCCGAGCGCCACGAGGCCGAGCGCCTCGAGCCGGCGGACGAGGGCCCGCGCGTTGCCCTGCGCGTCGACGAGCCGCGCGATGGGGGTCGCGCCCTGGGCGCGCAGGCGCGCGAGCACCGACGCCGCGCCCGCCGAGAGCTTCGCCTCCACCTCTGGCGCGAACAGCGGGGTCGCGGCGGCGGTCTGGATCCTGCGCGCCGAGACGCCGCGCGCCCGATCGAAGAGCCCCGGCGCGACCTGCTCCTCGCGCGCGGTCTCGCGATCTTGCGGGGGAAGCGCGAGGCGCAGCACCTCGCCGATGGGCGCCAGGTAGTAGGCCGAGAGCTCGCGCAAGAACGCGAGCAGCTCCTCGGGCACGGAGCCCGTCGCGAGCACCCGCGCGACCGGCCTCACGCGCGCGGGCGGCTCCCCCTCCGCGACGTCGACCGCGATCCCCACGAGCCGCCGCGCGCCGAACGGGCACACGACGCGCGCGCCCTTCTTCACCTCCTCGACCAGCGCATCCGGCACCGAGTAGGTGAAGGTGTGCGGCACCGGGACGGGCAGCGCCACGTGCACGAGCCTCATCGCGCCCGGCTCACGGCGACTGCTTCAGCATCCCGATCGCCACCAGCACGGCCACGAGCGCGACGACGGCCACCACGACCAGCGCGATTTGCCGCGTGGGAGGCGGGGGCCTGAGGGCGCTCTTCGGGAGGCCCTCGAGCACCGGCCGCGGGGGCTCCGGCGCGTCCAGCACGGCGGGCGTCGCCTCGAGGTCGGCCCGAAACGCCCGCATCGCGCCCGCGGACACCGGGTGCTTCATGAGCGCCGGCACCGAGTCGGGCCCCTCCGACTCGGGGGGCTCGGTCTCGCGGATCGCGACGTCGCCGGTGGACACCGGGTGCGGGATCGGCGCGACCGGCGCAGGCGGCTCGTCGGGCGGCGCGCTCTTCGTGATGTCGCGCTCCAGCGCCTTCCGCGCAGTGACGGCGGCGGTGCCGAAGCTCTGCACCATCCAGTCGCCGAGGCGCAGGGGGCTCACGGTGAACTTCGCGGACACCATGTAGTCCTCGAGGTCGCGGAGCATGGCCGACGCCGACGCGTAGCGGTCGCCGAGGCTCTTCGCGAGCGACTTCGCGACGATGGCGTGGAGGCGCGGCTCGTCCGGGAGGCCCCGCTCGGCGAGCGGCGGGATGTCGGCGCGGCGGGCCTGCTCGAGGAGGGAGCCCTCGTTCTTCGTCGAGTAGAGGCGCCGGCCCGCGAGCAGCTCCCACAGCAGGATGCCGGTGGCGAACACGTCGGCGCGCGCGTCGATGCGGGCGCCGCGCGCGTGCTCCGGGCTCATGTAGCCCGCCTTGCCGCGCAGCGCCTCCTCGGCCTCGTGGCCGGCGCTGTTCGCCGAGATCGCGTTGTTCGCGTGCGCGATCCCGAAGTCGCAAAGCTTCACCTCGCCCTCGAACGAGACGAGCACGTTCGACGGCGAGACGTCGCGGTGCACGAGCCCGAGCGGCTCTCCGTCTTCGTTCATGCGCCGGTGGGCATAGTCGAGGCCGCGGAGCACGTCGCACACGATGCCGAGCGCGAACTCGACGGGGAGCGCGACCTTCTCCTGCGAGCACTTGCGCAGGAGGGCGTTCAGGTCGAGCCCCTCGACGTACTCCATCGCGATGTAGAGCTGGTCGCCTTCGCGACCCAGGTCGAACACCTGCGCGATGTGCGCGTGGTTGAGCCGCGCGGCGAGCTTCGCCTCGTGGATGAGCATGTCCGCGAACTCGGGGGAGCCGGAGAACTGCGGCAAGATCTGCTTGACCACGGCGAGGCGCGTCGCCCCGAGCTCGGTCTCCGCCCTCGCGAGGAAGATCTCCGCCATGCCTCCCTTGCCGATGGCGTCGAACAGCGTGTACCGGCCAAACTTACGCGGGAGCGCCCGCGAGTCGTGCTCGGGGCCCAGGTCGCGCTCGGTGGTCTCGGGGACGGAGGTCACGTGGGGGGACTCTTGCGGGAGGCGTGCGTCGGGTCAAGCATCTGGATGAACATTCGGCGGCCGGCGCGGGCCCGGGGAGCGCGCGCCGTCGAGCGGGGGTCCAGCGCGCCTATTTCTTCGGGGCCGGCGGCAGCCAGGGCGGAGCGCTGGGGAGCGCCGTGGGGATGACCGTCGGGAGCGCGGTGGGGAACCCGGGTGGCACGCTCGGGAGGCCCGGCGGCACGCTCGGGAGGCCCTTCGGCGTCGGCGTGGGGATCGGCGCGGGGCC
>CAZHGG010001072.1:0-2423 GCA_964531755.1 uncultured Polyangiaceae bacterium | reverse complement strand
GACCGCGGCGGCGGGCGCGGGCGGCAGCCGCGCGCACGCGGCGGCCCAGGTCGAGAGGGCAGCCACGCTCGAGAGGAGGGCGACCCGGGTGAGGAGAGAGCGCACCATGGCTCGACCTTCGCACGAGGGAACGGCGAGTTGAATGGGTTCGCCTCGGACTCGCCGACGCGGCAGGATCCACGAGGGCCAGACCACGATGGCGATGTTCAAGCGCTGAGCCGCGCGGCCTCTTGCGCGTGAGGACGCGGTCAGAAGACGGTCGCGCCCGTCGGCCGGGGCCGCCCCCCGGGCGGCCGGCGCGCGAGGCGCCGGAGCTCCGTCGCCTGGTCGCGGAGGCTCACCGCTTCGAGGCGGGCGTCGGTCGCGGCCGCGCGCACCGAGGCCGCCTCCCTGTCGAGGCGCGTGGCGAGCGTCAGCAGCTCCGCCCGGGCCTCGCCCACCACCCGCACTGCCTGCGCGCGGAGCGAGGCGGCGCGCCGCGAGAGCCCCGCGGCCTCGCGCGTGAGCTGCGTGGCTTCGAGCTCCTGCTCGCTCGCCCGGCGCTCGAGGGCCTCGGCGCGCTGGAGCAGCGAGCTGTTCAGCGGGGGTCGACTGAACACGACCGGATCGGGGCTCGGCGGGCAGGCCGCGGCGTCGACGCCGAGCGCGAGGCCAAGTCCGAGCGTGGCGGCCGTGAGGAGGGTGGCGAGGGGGGCACGGTGGCGCATGGGCAGTCTTCCGGTTACGCGCGGCGCGCCGAAACGATCTAGCGAACGTGGCGGGAGAGCGCCGTCGGCCCGCGAGGCGCCCCGTCACCCTCCCGTGCGGCGCGCGTGGACGAACGCCTCGAGGTTGCCCTTCGGGCCGCGGATGGCGCAGTCGCACGCGCCGAGCAGTTCGAACCCCGCGGCCACCACGTCGTCGGAGGCGCCCGCGATGGCGCGGCTCCGCGCGCCAGGGTCGCGCACCACGCCCCGGCCCCGCGACGCCTCCTCGCGGCCCACCTCGAACTGCGGCTTCACGAGCGCGACGAGCTGGCCACCCGGGCGCGTGCAGAGCGCGATCGCGGGCATCAGCTTGCCGAGGCCGATGAACGACGCGTCGACCACTGTGAGGTCGACCTCGCCTCCCACCAGCTCGGGGGTCAGCGAGCGGGCGTTCGTGCGCTCGTGCACGTCCACACGCGGATCGTCGCGCAGCTTCTGGGCGAGCTGGCCGTAGCCCACGTCGACGGCGACCACGCGCGCCGCGCCGCGCTGGAGGAGGCAGTCGGTGAAGCCGCCGGTCGAGGCGCCCAGGTCGAGGCAGCGGAGCCCCGCCACGTCGACCGCGAGCGCGACCAGCGCGCCCTCGAGCTTCACGCCACCCCGCGAGACGAACGCGTGATCGGCCCCACGCACGCGCACCTCCGCGTCGGCGGGGACGAGCGCGCCCGCCTTGTCGACGCGCTGGCCGCGCACCTCGACCACGCCCGCGAGCAGGAGGGCCTGCGCGCGGGTGCGCGACTCCGCCAGCCCGAGCTGCACCATCCGCTGGTCGATGCGAACCTTGACCGCCACGCTACGTTGGCCCTCTCCCGGGTGCCGTCCCCGCGCCCGCGCCCGTCCCCGGTCTCGTCCCCGCACCGTGCACCATCCGCGCGAGCGTCGCGACCCCGTTCGCCACCGAAGGCCCTGGGCGGAGCACGTCCACGTCGGTCACGCGCAGCACGCGGCGCTCACGCACCGCACGCGCGCGGCCCCAGCCCGCGCCGGAGAAGTACGCGGCGTCGTCGCCCTCCATCGACGCGTCGAGGATCACGTCGGGATCCATCGCGAGCACCCGCTCGACCTCCAGGGTCGGGTACCGCTCGCGCGACACGCACGCGTTCCCGAGGCCCGCCAGCGTCAACATCTCGTCGGGGAAGCTCCGCGAGCCCGCGGCCACGAGCGGCGTGCGCCCGAAGAGCAGGAGCACGCGCGGGTGCGGGCGCCCCGCCACGGAGGCGCGCACCTCGGCCAGGGTGCGCTCGAGCTCCGCGACGGCCGCCGCGGCCCCCGCCGCGCACCCCACTCGCGCGCCAAGCCCATGAATAAGCTCGACTATTTGGTCCTTCGACTCGGCCTCGGGCACGTACGTTCGCACACCCCGCCCCTCGAGCGCCGCCACGAGCTCGGCGCCCGCGGGACCGCGCACGCCCACCACGAGGTCGGGCCGCAGCGCGAGGATGGCCTCCAGGTTCGGGTCGGTGAGCCCCCCGATGACGGGGAGCGCGCGCGCCTCCGGCGGCTTGTCGCAGAACCGCGAGCGCCCCACCACGCGAGGCCCAGCGCCGATCACGAAGAGGGCCTCGGTCGTGGCGGGGCCGAGGGACACGACGCGGCTCGCCGGGCCCGCGTCCGCGGGGCTCCCCTTGGGGCGCGCGCAGGCCCCCGCCAGCGCGAGCGCGCCGAGGAGCGCCCCGC
>CAZHGG010001071.1:0-2425 GCA_964531755.1 uncultured Polyangiaceae bacterium | reverse complement strand
CGGCCTCCCGCCGCTGCCGGGCCCCGCCGGCGCCGCGCTCGGCGAGCCCGCGGCTGCGGCCGGAGGTGGCGCATGACCCCGCTCGTCGACATCGGGGCGAACCTCACGAACAAGGCGTTCCGCGCCGATCGCGACGCGGTCCTGCGCCGCGCCGCGGCCGCGGGCGTGGGCACGATCGTCGTGACGGGGACCAGCGTCGAGGGCAGCCGTGCCGCGTGGGAGCTCGCGTCGCGCCCGCGCGACCTCGGGCCACGGCTCTACGCGACCGCGGGCATCCACCCCCACCACGCGGACACGGCCGGCCCGAGCGCGCTCCGCGCGCTGCGCGAGCTCTGCGAGCAGCCGGCCACGCGGGCCCACGTGGTGGCCGTGGGCGAGTGCGGCCTCGACTACGATCGCGACTTCTCCCCTCGCGACGCCCAGCGCCGCGCGCTCGAGGCCCAGCTCGAGCTCGCGGTCGAGCTCCGCCTCCCGGTCTTCCTCCACGAGCGCGCCGCGCACGCCGACTTCGTGGCCATCCTCGCCCGTTACCGGCCTCGGCTGTCGCGCGCGGTGGTGCACTGCTTCACGGGCGAGGCGGCCGCGCTGCGGGCCTACCTCGACCTGGACCTCCACGTGGGCCTCACGGGGTGGATCTGCGACGAGCGGCGGGGCACCCACCTGCGCACGCTCGCGCGCGAGATCCCCGCCGACCGGCTCATGCTCGAGACGGATGCACCCTACATCCTCCCGCGCGATCTGCGCCCGCGCCCCGCGAGCCACCGCAACGAGCCGGCGTTCCTGCCGCACGTGCTCGCGACCGTGGCGGCGTGCAGGGACGAGCCGCCGGAAGCGCTCGCGCGCACGACCACCGAGACCGCGCGGGCGTTCTTTGGCTTGGAGGCGTGACGCGCTCGCGGCGAGGCCGCGAGGGGCCGCGGCCTCACGGGCGAAGGCGTGGCGCTCCGTCGCGTGCTGCGCCAGGGGTGGACTGTACGTGACCGCCCGTTCGGGCCCCGTAGTGCCGACCCCGGGACCCGGCCTTGGCCCTGCTGGATCGAAGGCGCTTGGTCTCCGTTCTTGGTATGCTGCGCCGATGATCCGTGGGGCGATGGTGATAGTGGTCTTCGCGTCGATGGCTGGCGTCGCCTGCGCTCCGCCACAGCCGGCGGCCGAGCCGCTCAAGGGCGTCTCGACCCGAGACGCCTTCGAGGGAGCCCAATGCAGCGCCGCTCGACCGCAGACCGAGCCGGATCTCATGGGCTGGGACCCCGCGTCGCGCGCGAACCTGAGTCGACTGAGCAAGAGCGGCATCGTCGCTGTGCGATATGCCGCGAAGGGATGCAACGTCGAGCTCAAGGTGATCTCGAACTGCATTGGAACGGGCGCGACATACGAATTTTCGGCGTATAGCGCGAACGAACGAAAACTGGCACGCAACGACGCCGAGCTCTTCGCCGCTCTGCCCATCGGGGCCGCGCGCCTGTCCGGCAAGCTCCGAGGCAACCGCGCTCTCCGAACGGACTACATGCTCGCAGGCACCGTGGCGGTCAAGCCGTCCACGTCTGCCTCGGACATCAAGCTCGCGGGACCTGGCTGCTCCGAGGCGACCCACCTCGTCAGCGCCATCTACTTGGGCGGCTTCGCCATGGCGGCAGGCGAGGCGCGCGAGATGGAGGGCGCCGCGACGCTGTTCGGCGCGGGCGGGGGCGCGAGGAGCGCCGCGGCCGTAGAGAACCTCGCCGACGAGGGCGACGCGCAGGCTTGCCACGCCGCACAACGCGATGGACGGCGCGAGGAGCGCTGCGCCGTGCCGCTGCGGGTAGGGTTGCTCCCCCTCGGCGCCGACGAGAGGGCCCCGGTCGTCGGTAGCGCACCGCCCCTCGAGCCCACCAGTGCACCGACGACCGCCGCGAGCCCCAACTCTGGCGGCCAGGAAGATGCGGCGCGCGGCCACACCGCCGCTCCGTGGCTCGTCGCGGCAGGTGGCCTCGTGCTCGCCAGCGCGTCGGCAGGCTTCAGCGTATACGCGGCGAACGGCACCTCGTGCGCCGCTGAGAAGGCGTCGAAAGCCGCGGCCGGGTCCACGGTGACCAATTTCAGCTGCGAGGACGGGGGCGCCGGTCTCGTGCCACTCGGCGTGGCTGGCATGATCGTAGGCGGGCTCGCCGTCGCCGGCGGCCTGACCTGGCACTTCCTCGAGCCGACAGGAGCAACCAGGCAGGCCCGTGTCGCGCCCTGGATAGGCCCGCTCGCCGGCCAACATCACGGCGGCCTCCTCATGGGGGGCGCGTTCTAGCCCGGATAATTCATGAGGTTCGTGCGACGAGGCACCGAGACCGCAGCGAAAAGCTCGCCCTCCGCACCGCAGGACCGAGGCGTACTGTCCCTCCGTAACCGTACGGGATACCGAGCCCTCGCGCCCTTTCTCCGCGCCGCGAGGCCT
>CAZHGG010001070.1:0-2425 GCA_964531755.1 uncultured Polyangiaceae bacterium | reverse complement strand
GGTCGATCACGGCGCGTATCGACCCGTCCACCAGCCACGACGCGAGCGTGTCGAGGTCGCTCGCGCGCGGGCGCACGATGACGAGGCGCTCCTCGATCGCCGCGCCGCGCGTGGCCAGATCGCGCAGCAGCAGGCGCGGCGAGGGGATCGCCCCGACCCAAACTCCCCGCGCCCCGAGCTGCCCGCGCGCCTCGGCGAGCGGGAGGTTCCCGAAGGCGTCCAGCACCACGTCGAAGGGCGCGTGCGCGCGGCGTTCCGGCGCGGGGAGATCGTACGCGAGCGCCTCGTCCGCGCCGAGATCCGTGCAGAACTCACGGTTCTTGGCGGACGAGATCGTGGTGACGTGGGCGCCGAGCCGCCGCCCGACCTGGATCGCCATCGTCCCCAGCCCGCCCGAAGCGCCGTTCACGAGCAGCCGCTGCCCCGGCTCGAGGCGCGCGACGTCGCGGAGCGCCTGCAGCGCGGTGAGCCCCACGAGCGGCGCCGCGGCGGCCTCGTCGAACGAGACGCGGGTCGGCAGGCGCGCGAGCTCGCGGGGGCTGACGACCACCTCCTCCGCGAGGGTGCCCCGCGTGCAGCGCCACTCGTCGAGCACGCCGAAGACGCGCGCCCCGGCCGGGTGCCGCCCGGTGGGGTCGTCGAGCACGAGCCCGGCGAAGTCGAGCCCCGGCGTCTTGGGGAACGCGCCGCCCGAGAGCGCGCGGAACCGCCCCTTGCGGAACAGCGCGTCCTTGGGGTTCAGCGCCGCGCGCACCACACGGACCCGCGCCTGCCGGCGGCCGGCCTCGGGCCGCGGCGCGTCCTCGAGCGCGAGCCGCTCGATGCCCCCGTACGCGTGGTAGCGGACCGCCCTCATGGCGCGAGGCCAGTACCTCGATTCTCTTGAATCGAGTGCGCGGGTTTGGGCGGAGCCCAACAAAACAGAATCAGTGCTGCGTCTTTGGGCGAAGCCCAGCGTGCGGAGCCCCCATCGTCTCGATGGCGACGCAGCACTAGGCCTCGAGCTCCTCGCGCGCGCGCGGCGGGCCCGCGGGCGCCGCGACGGCGTGCGACAGCGCGAGGGTCTCGAGGAGCACCAGCTTGTAGACGAGGTCGACGTCGTCCACGTCGACCTCGCCGTCCTCCGCGGGCCCCTCGAGCGCGGCGTCGACGTGCTCGTGAAGGAACGCCACCAGCGAGGGCTGCTCGATCGCCATCACGTCGTCGAGCTCGAGGGGCTCCTCGGCGTGGGTCGCGCGGAGCTCCTCCTCGAGGGAGAGGGCCGCCTCGGCCGCGTCGAGCGCCTCCGCCGAGACCTCCTCGAGGCGCCCCTGGAACGAGCGGTCGAACGCCAGCCATACCGCGACCGTGAGGAAGTACCCGAGCGCGAGCGCGGTCTCGTCGAGGGGGCGCGAGAGCAGCTCGTTCGCGCGCCGGGCGATCTCGGGCTGGGTCTTCTCGAAGCGCTCGAACCACCGCGCCAGCTCGCGGTCGGCCGCCTCTCCCTCCTGGCTGAGCGCTCGCTCGACACCGTCGATCACCGGGCGACCCACGACCGCGAAGGCCGGCACGGGACGTATCGCTGCGCCACGCACCCACATGGCCTCCACGGTACCAGCCCGCGAGCGCGTCTCGTCTGGACATCGCGCGCCCGCCCGAGTTTTTTTTCCTCGCGACCGGCAGGGCCCGCGCGGGCTACGGGGCGTCCCTGCAGCAGCGCGTGCCGGTCTCGCGGCCCCCGTACTCGGGCCCATGGCCCACCTGGAACTGCCTGCACGCGTGCCGGCTCGGGATCCAGTACGAGCCCTTCAGGACCTGGCGCCACCCCATCTTGTGGCCGTCGGCGGCCACCCACTCCTCGACGTTCCCGGCGAGGTCGAGCACGCCGAAAGGGCTCGCGCAGCGCGCGTCGGCGCCGACGTCGCGGCGGCGGTCGGCGAGGTGGCCGTGCTCCATGAGGTGCTTCGTGTGGTCGACGTTGCAGGCCGAGGCGTCGCGCTCCCACCCGTAGGGGTAGGGCCGCATCTCCTCGCCCTCGCAAGCGAACTGCCACTCGCTCTCCCGGCACACGCGGGCGCCGGCGGCCGCGCAGAGCGCCTTCGCGGAGTCGAACGACACGAAGTTCTGCGGCCTCGCCGACGTGGCCTCGACGCGCTCGGTGCGATCGATGCAGTACCGCATGTGGCGCCGTGGGGCCTTGCAGACGCTCGGCTTGTAGCGTGCGCAGCGGAACTGCGCGTATTTGGTGCCGGGCGGATCGAGCCAGCGCTCGCAGGTCTGCTCGACCTCCGGGCAATAGTCGCCCTCGATCATGACCATCCCCGCGGGGCAGGCCGCGGGGCCCTCGCTCGCGCCGGACAGCGACGCGAGCGCGCCGAGCGACGCGGCCCTCAGGGTGTCGCCCACGCTCTGCCGTCCGCCCGCGGGGGCCGCGGCGGGGGTGGTC
>CAZHGG010001069.1:0-2426 GCA_964531755.1 uncultured Polyangiaceae bacterium | reverse complement strand
CGCGCGGCAGGGAGCCCGGGGCGGCGGGCGGCGCGGCGCGGCGCGCTCGGCGCGCTCGTGTGGCGGTGGACCCGAAGGGCGCTCGTCTCCCTCGTGGCGCTCGCGGTCGCGGGCCTCGTGGCGATCTTCCTCGTGGTGCGGCACTACGAGCGCGACCTGCCGAGCGTCATCGATCTCCGCTCGAGCTACCGCCCGCCGCAGACCACCCGCGTCCTGGCGCGCGACGGCACGCTGCTCGCGGAGCTCTTCACCGAGCGCCGCACGGTCATCGCTTTCAAGGACGTGCCCATCCACACGCGGCTCGCCGTGCTCGCAGCCGAGGACGCGGGCTTCTACCAGCACAAGGGCGTGAACTGGCTCGGCATCGCGCGGGCGGTCGTCGTCAACCTGCGCTCGGGCCGCGTGCGCCAGGGCGGCTCCACGATCACGCAGCAGGTCTGCAAGAACGTGCTGCTCGACGCCGAGCACAGCTACCGCCGGAAGGTCCGCGAGGCGATCCTCGCGGGGCGGCTCGAGGAGCAGCTCACGAAGGACGAGATCCTCGAGCTGTATTTAAATCATATCTATTTTGGGAACGGTCGCTTCGGCATCGAGGAGGCCGCGCGCGGCACGTTCGGCAAGCCCGCGCGCGAGCTCACCATCGGCGAGAGCGCGCTGCTGGCGGGCACCATCGCCGGGCCGGAGCTGTTCTCGCCGCGCCGCGACCTCAAGCGAGCGCTCGGCCGGAAGCGGTTCGTGCTCGATCAGATGCGCTACAAGCACTTCATCGACGACGCCCAGTACGAGCTCGCGATGGCCGAGCCCGTGCGGCTGGCCCCGCTCGTCGAGCCGCAGAGCGAGCTCGCGCCCGAGGTGGTCGCGATCGCGCGGCGGACGCTCCTGGAGCTCGAGCCGGAGCGCGCGCAGCGCGGGGGCTTCACGGTGACCACCACCCTCGACCCGAAGCTCCAGGCGGCCGCCCGCAAGGCGGTGCGCGAGAACCTGCTCGCGTACGACAAGCGCCACGGCCTGACGGGCGGCCTCAAGGCGCCCGCGGCCGCGGCGGTGGACAAGAAGACCAAGAAGCCCATCGCGAGCCACAAGGAGCCCGCCGCGTACGCGGGGACGCCGAGCTTCGAGTCGCACCGCGTGTACACGGGCGTCGTCAGCGGCACCAACGACGCGGCAGGGCTCGTCGAGGTGCAGGTGGGCACGGTGAGCGGGTTCTTCAAGCTCGGTGAGTACGAGCGGTACAACCCGGAGCACAGCTCCCCCAGCGCGTTCGCCCCGGTGGGCGCGAAGGTGCGCGTGAGCCTCCTCGCGCCGGTCCCCTCGGCCGACGACGAGAAGGCGACGAAGAGCCGCGTGCCGCTCCGCCTCGAGCTCGGCCCGGAGGCCTCGATGGTCGCGCTCGACGTGCGCACCCGCGACGTGCTGGCGCTCGTGGGCAGCTACGAGGGCCAGGCCGGCGCGCTCGACCGCGCCACGCAGTCGCGCCGCCAGCCTGGCTCGACGTTCAAGCCGCTCGTGTACTCGTACGCGCTCCACTCGCGCCGGTTCACGGCGGCCTCGCTGGTCGACGTGAACCCGCAGGCATTTGGCCCCTACAAGCCCACGAACTACGAGGGGTGGACGGGGAAGGACCCCCTTCGGCTGCGCGAGGCGCTGGCGGGCTCGGTCAACATCGTGGCGGTGCGCGTCCTCGAGAGCGTGGGGCCGGCGAACGTGGTCGACTGGGCGAAGGCGTTTGGCATCCGCTCGACGCTCAAGCCCGACCTCTCGCTCGCCCTCGGCAGCTACGAGGTCGAGCCGATCGAGCTCGTGGGCGCGTACGCCACGTTCGCCGCGGGCGGCGTGTACGAGGAGCCGCGGGTGGTCTCCAAGATCGTGGGCCCCGACGGCAAGGAGCTCGAGCTCCGGCCGCGGCCGCCCGGGCGCCGCGTGCTCGAGCCCGACGTCGCGTACCTCACCACGAGCTTGATGACGAGCGTGATCGACCACGGCACCGCGCAGCGCGCGAAGGTGCTGGGCCGCCCGCTGGCGGGCAAGACCGGCACGACCAACGGCTCGAAGGACACGTGGTTCGCGGGCTTCTCGACGGACATCGCGGCGGTCACGTGGGTGGGCTACGATGACGGCAAGCCGCTGGGCGGCGCGGAGGCCGGCGGCACCACCGCCCTCCCCGCGTGGATCGCGTTCATGAGAGCCGCTCACGACGGGCGCCCGAGGAGCGAGTTCCCGAGGCCGGCGGGGCTGGTCGACGTCAAGATAGACAAGCGCACGGGGAAGCTCGCGAATCCGGGAGACGAAGAGGCCATGACCGAGCTGTTCCTCGCGGGCACCGAGCCCACAGAGTTCGCTGATCTCGGTGACGGCGGCGCCGAGGCGAGCGCGCCCGCGCCTGCGACGGCCCCCTCGGCCCTCGCGTCGTCGCCGCTGCCGGGCCT
>CAZHGG010001068.1:0-2428 GCA_964531755.1 uncultured Polyangiaceae bacterium | reverse complement strand
CGACGCAGGCGGAGGAGGTCACGGTCCTGTTGCAGCGCGCCCGGGAGGCGGGCCGGCCTTACACGATCGCGCTGCTCGACCTGGCCATGCCCGGGGTGAACGGGCTGGAATTGGCCCAGCGGATCAGGCGCCAACCGGAGCACCGGGGCATGACCCTGATCCTCATGGGGCCGCCCGGAGGTTTGCAGGACACCGAGACGCTCGAACGCTGCGGCTGCGCGTTCCACCTCATCAAGCCTGCCGCGCCGGGCACGCCGGGCGCACCGGGCGCGCCTACTCAGCCGGGGGCGCCGAAATGAGCCGCGCGTCCAAGGGCCTCGCCCTCGTCGCCCTCACCAGCCTCACGCTCGCCGTGGGCGCGGGCTGCAAGGAGCCCAAGCGCTTCGACGAGGTGCTCAACACCGGGCCGACCGTCGCGGACGCGGGCGTGGCCGCCGTGGCCGACGCGGCGCTCCCGCCCAGCCAGGTGGTCAAGGTCGACTACACCGAGGGCGACTTCGTCGAGGCCGACCAGAACCGCGATCCGTTCCGCTCGTTCGCCGCGTCGCTCGACAACGCTCAGAAGGAGCGCAAGCCGCAGAACCAGCGCAAGGTGCTCCTCTCGCAGTACAGCCTCGACGAGCTGAAGCTCGCGGCGATCGTCACGGGCGGAGACTACCCGCGCGCCATGCTCATCGATCCGGGCGGGAAGGGGTGGGTGCTCAAGCGCGGCGACTTCCTCGGCCGGCCGGACACCGTGCACGTGGGGGGCGCGAACGGCGCCGACTACCAGCTCAACTGGCGCGTCGATCGGGTGCGCGCGGGTGACGTGGTGCTCGTCCGCGAGGACCCCGCGCAGCCGAACCTCCCCCCGTCCACGCGGGTGCTGGCGCTCCACCCCGAGGGCGAGCCCAAGCTTCAGCTCGACTGAAGGTCGTCGAAATGCTGACGAGCCAGGGAAGCGAAGCGTGATACTGGTGACGCTGGCGCGGTCCCTCCGGGACGGGCGGGGCACGCGATGCGAGACAACAGCGAAATAGCGCACGATAAACTGGCCTCTTCGAGCGGCCTCGTTCTACGTTCGTTGATAGCGCGCACCCGCGGGTGCGCCGCGCGAGAGCCGAGCCGGCGATCGCGAGCCTGCGCGGAGCTCATCCGCGGCCGAGGGAGTCCCTGATGCACCGGTCGAAATCGCGAACGCGCCGAATCTTCGGGAGTGGAACGCCGCTCCTGCTCGCGGCGGCCTTCGCAAAGGTGATGCTCCTGCACTCCGGCGCGGCGCTCGCGGCGGGCGACGAAAACCACGTGCGCGATCTCGCGGCGCGCGCGCTCGAGTCCACGGCCGGTCCCGGCACGGAGCTCGTGCTCCGCGGCACGAAGGCCCCCGCGTTCTCGGTGCGCGTCGAGTCCGCGGGCAAGCGCCTCGTCGTCGACGTCGCGAACGCAGACCTCACCGGCGCCGGCGAGCCCATCACGAGCCCCGTCGGCCTCGTGGGTGGCGCGCTCACTCAGACGTTCAAGACCTCGGCGGGCACGATGACCCGCCTGACCGTGAACCTGCTGAAGCCCGCGAGCTACCGCGTCTTCGCCGATGGCAACGATCTCCGGGTGCAGCTCGCGCCCGCCGCGCAGACCGCCCCTGGCGCGCCGTCGCTCTTCCCCGCGCCCGCCGCGCCGCAGGCCGTCGCCACCCCGGAGCTCGCGGACGTCCGCTTCGAGCGCCGCAAGGTCGGCAAGGGTCAGACCGACCGGGTCATCATCCAGGCGAGCGACGTCCCCTCCTACCAGCTCGCCGCGGGCCATGACGGGCGCCTGCGCCTCACCATGAAGAACGTGCGCGTGCCCGCGAACGTCGCCCGGGCGCTGGAGCTCGGCGCCTTCGGCGGTCCCGTGCGCAAGGTGTCCACGTCGTTCGACGCTTCCAGCAACTCGGCGGTCATCGAGCTCGAGCGAGCGGGCGACGACCAGGGGGTGCTCTCCGTCGAGGGCAAGCAGATCGTCTGGTCGTTCGACGCGGCCCCTGCCGCGCACGCGAAGGGGCCCGCGCGCGACACCTCCAAGACCGTGACGGTCGCCCGCGAGCGCCCGGTCGCCGAGGGCCCGCGCGTCGAGACCAGCATCCGCCCTGCCGAGCCGGGTCACGAGGGCGTCGACGCCGAGGTGTCCGGCGGCGGCGAGGCGGGCTTCACCTCCACGATGAACGCGCAGGTGGGCCGCTACTCGGGGCGCCGCATCGACCTCGACCTGAAGGACGCGGACATCCACAACATCCTGCGCCTGCTCGCCGACGTGGGCCGCGTGAACATCGTCACCGCCGACGACGTCTCCGGCAGCGTCACCATCCGCATGCGCAACGTGCCGTGGGATCAGGCGCTCGACGTCGTGCTCCAGGCCAAGGGTCTCGGGATGGTGCGCTCGGGCAACCTGATCCGCGTCGCGCCGCTCGCCG
>CAZHGG010001067.1:0-2429 GCA_964531755.1 uncultured Polyangiaceae bacterium | reverse complement strand
CGGCGTGCTCTCGGTTCGCCACAAGAGCGGAGAGGGGCACTTGTACTTCGAGCAGGGGGCCATCCTTCACGCCGTCACGCAGCGATTCCAGGGTGACGAGGCCTTCTACGAAGTCATGATGTGGAGCGGCGGAGAGTTCTCCATGCGGGCCGGCGCCACTACCCAGGAGCGCACGGTACGCTCCCACTGGCAGGAGCTGTTGATGGAGAGTGTCCGCCGCCTCGACGAGGCGCGACGCGCCGACGGGCCGTCGTCGACCCGCACCGGGTGGACGCTGACGCCCCCCGCCCACGAGGCGTCCATCGACGACAGCTTCTTTGAATACGAAGCAACTACGAAACGAATCCCATCCGCACGTGTTCCCGACGTGCCACTGACCGAATTGACAACGGAGCCTACTATGAACATCAAAGACGGACTCGCCAACCTCGCTCAAATCGACGGCTTCATCGGGGCCGCGCTCGTCGACTCCGAGAGCGGCATGTTGCTTGGTCAGGAGGGCGGCACGGGGCTGAACCTCGAGGTGGCCGCGGCCGGCAACACGGAGGTCGTCCGGGCGAAGCGCAAGACGATGAACAACCTCGGCCTCAAGGACAGCATCGAGGACATCCTCATCTCGCTCTCCAAGCAGTACCACCTCATCCGACCGCTCCGCAGCCGCACGACGCTGTTCTTCTATGTCGCGCTCGACCGGCAGCGCGCCAACCTCGCCATGGCGCGCATCACGCTGGCCGACGTCGAGAAGGATCTCATCGTCTGAGTCGGCGCACACCCCTCGCTGTCGCCGAGACCGCGTGACCGGCGGCGGCCGCGCGGGCCGTGGCGTCGCAAGAGGCTTCGAGGGACACCTCGGGGCCTCTCGCGATCGCGGAGGCCGCGCAGCCAGGTGATCAACGCCCATCGTCGCCCGCGCGCGACCCGCCGAGGCGCGCGCGGAGCCGAGCCCGCAGCGCAGGAGCGCACGGTCGGAAGGCGGCGGCGACCCTGCAGACGGGGGCAGTCCAACGGGCTGCGGGGTGACGGAGCGCCGCCGCCTCAGCCCGGGGGACGGCCGCCTCGAGAGGCGGCCGGTCGCGCGGCTACTTGAGCGCCTCGGCGCCGCCGATGATTTCCATCAGCTCCTTCGTGATCGCCGCCTGGCGCGCGCGGTTGTAGACCAGCGTGAGCCGGCCGATCATGTCCTTCGCGTTGCGCGTGGCGGCGTCCATCGCGGTCATGCGGGCGCCGAACTCGCTCGCTTGGCTGTCCAGGAGCGCGCGGTAGATCGTGATGTCGACGTACATCGGCACGAGCTGCGCGAGCAGCGCCTTCTCGTTGGGCTCGAAGTCGTAGCGCAGCGTGGGCGCGTCCTTCTCGGCCGGCGGCGCGTCGAGCGGGAGCAGCTTCTGGATGAGCGGCCGCTGCGTCATCGCGCTCTTGAACTCTGTGTAGAGTACATACACAGCGTCCACCTCGCCGTCGACGAAGGCCTTCGTGACGAACGCCGAGACGGTCTTGGCCTTCTCGAGGTCGAGGCCGTCGTAGAGCTTGGGGAAGTCGTGCACGACCTCGCCCTTCTTGCGCTGGATCGACTCGCGCCCCTTCTTGCCCACGGTGGCGAACGTGACCGTCGCGCCGGCGGCCTTGCGCGTGGCCCACTCGCGGTCGGTGAGCTTGAGCATGTTGGTGTTGTAGCCGCCGCAGAGGCCGCGATCGCTCGTCATGACGACGAACAGCACCTTCTTGGCGGGCCGCCGCGCGAGCAGCTTGTGCGCCGGCTTCTCGGCGGACTCGGTCTCCTCGTCGGCCGAGGCGACCGCGCGGACGACGCCCTCGAGCATCTCGTGGGTCTTGACGGCGTAGGGGCGGAGCGCGGTGATGCGCTGCTGCGCGCGGTTCAGCCGGGCGCCCGCCACCATCTTCATGGCGCGCGTGATCTTCTGCGTCGACTTGACGCTCCCGATCCGCTTGCGAATGGTCTTGAGCGAGGGCATGGGTCAGCTCCCCTTGCCGAAGCCCTTGCCGAACTCGACCAGCGCCTTCTTGAGCTTGTCCTCGACGTCGTCGAGCTTCTTCTTCGTGCGGATGGTCTCGAGGATGTCGGGGTGCTTGGCCTCGAGGAACGCGTAGAGCTGCGACTCGTACGCGCCGAGCTTCCCGACCGGGAGCGCGTCGAGGTAGCCCTTCGTGCCGGCGTACACCAGCACGACCTGCTTCTCGACCGGCAGCGGCACGTACTGGCCCTGCTTCAGGATCTCGACGAGGCGCACGCCTCGGTCGAGCATGTCGCGGGTCACCTTGTCGAGGTCGGAGGCGAACTGGCTGAACGCCGCCTTCTCGCGGTACTGCGCGAGGTCGAGCTTCAGGGTGCCGGCGACCTTCTTCATGGCGCCGATCTGCGCCGAGCCGCCGACGCGGCTGACGGAGATACCGACGTTGATGGCCGGGCG
>CAZHGG010001066.1:0-2432 GCA_964531755.1 uncultured Polyangiaceae bacterium | reverse complement strand
GAGCGCTCCGTCGATGAGCGCGCGGAGCTCGGGGCTGGCGAACAGGCGAGCCCAGGTCCGCTGCGCGGCGTCCTGCGTGGCCGCTCCGCTGGGCTCCACTGCCTGGCTCTCCGGCACGAAGGCGGTCGGGAGCCGCCTCTCCGGCTCCCTCGGCGTGTTCCCCTTCAGCGACGGCACGCAGCCCGCCGCGCCGAGCGAGACGCACGCCGCGAGCAGCGCCCTGATCCACCGAGACCTACGCATGGTGGGTCATCTCCTCGCTGAGGGGCTCCTGGTCTTCGTCGCGAATGAGGCGCTTGCCCTCCGACAGCGTGCCGAAGACGACGTACAGGCCTGGGACGAGCACGACGCCAAACACCGTGCCGAACAGCATGCCGCCAAGCGCCGAGGCGCCGATCGTGCGGTTTCCAACGGCGCCTGGGCCGGTGGCCACCACGAGCGGTACGAGCCCCGCGATGAACGCGAACGAGGTCATGAGGATGGGGCGAAAACGCAGCTTGGCGCCCTCGACGGCCGCCTGGACGACCGACGTGCCTCGCTTGTGCTTCTGTACGGCCACCTCGACGATGAGTACGGCGTTCTTGCCCAAGAGGCCCACGAGCATGACCACGCCCACCTGAGCGTAGACGTCGTTCGCGAGCCCGAGCCCCTTCAGCAGGAGCAGCGAGCCGAACACCCCCGGCGGCAGTGAGAGCAACACCGCCAGCGGGAGCAGGAAGCTCTCGTATTGGCCGGCGAGCACCATGTAGACGAAGGCGAGCACGACGAGGAAGATGAAGATGGCCTCGTTGCCGCGCTTGGCCTCGTCGTACGATAGCCCCTCCCACGCCACGTCGTAGCCGCGCGGCAGCGTCCTCGCCGCCTCTCGCACGGCCTTGATGGCGTCGCCGCTCGTGTAGCCCTTCGCGGGGCCGCCGCGGATCGCCGACGAGTTGTACATGTTGTAGCGGGTGATCTCGTTCGGCCCCTGCGCCCGCTTGATGGTCGCGAACGCCGAGTAGGGCACCATCTCCCCGCGGTCGTTCTTCACGTAGAGGTTGAGCACGTCGGCTGGGAATCGCCGGTACTCCGGGGACGCCTGCGCGTACACCTTGAAGTAGTTGCCGAAGCGGATGAACCCCTGCTCGTAGGTGCTGCCAACGAGGATGTTCAGGTTGTCCATCGCGGTCTTGATGGTGACGCCCTTCTGCATCGCGAGGTCGTTGTCGATGACGATCTCGTACTGCGGATAGTCGGCGGCGAAGAAGGTGAAGAGGCCCGTGAGCTCCTTGCGGGCGCGGAGCGCCTTCATGAAGTCCTTGTTCACCCGATCGAACTCTTGGTAGTCGGTCTCGTTGTTCTTATCGAGCAGGCGAAGCGCGAAGCCGCTCGCCGCGCCGTAGCCGGGCACCGGCGGGGGCTCGAAGAACTCGACGATCGCGCCGATGTCCTTCGACTTCTGCTCGAGCTCCTCGATGATCTGGCTCACTGGGCGGCTGCGGTGGGACCAGCTCTTCAGGTTGATGAGGCACGTGCCGGCGTTCGAGCCGCGCCCCTCGGTCAGGATCTCGTAGCCAGCCAGGGAAGACACGGACTCGACGCCGTCGACCCCCTTGGCGATCGTCTGGAGCTCCCGCGAGACGTCGTTCGTGCGCTCCAGGGTGGAGCCTGGGGGAGTTTGCACGATGGCGTAGATCATCCCTTGATCTTCGTTGGGCACGAAGCCCGTCGGCACGACCTTGTTCATCCACGCGATGCCGCCGCCGAACGCGAACAGCACGGCGAACGTGACGACACGCCGGTGGACGATCTTCGCGAGCACCTTCGTGTAGACCCCGGTGCCCCGATCGAACGTGTGGTTGAAGGCGCGGAGCAGCAGCGCGATCGGGCTCCGAGAGCGCCCCTTCGCCGCCCCGTGCTCCTTCAAGATCATCGCGCAGAGCACCGGCGTCAGGGTGAGCGCCACGACGCCGGAGAGCACGATCGCCGCGGCCATCGTGATGGAGAACTGGCGGTAGAAGATGCCCACGGGCCCAGTCATGAACGCCACCGGAACGAACACGGCGGTCATCATGAGCGTGATCGCGACGACCGCGCCGCTGATCTCGTCGAGCACCTTCTGCACGGCGGTGTAGGGCGACAGACCCTCCTCGATCTTCACGTGCACCGCCTCGACGACGACGATCGCGTTGTCGACGACGATCCCTATCGAGAGCACGAGCGCGAAGAGCGTGATGAGGTTGATGGTGAGGCCGAACACCTGCATGAACAGGAAGGTGCCCACGAGGGAGACGGGCACCGCCAGGATGGGTATCAGGGTCGAGCGCCAGTCACCCAGGAAGAGGAACACCACGAGGGCCACGAGCACGAACGCCTCGCCCAGCGTGTGCGCGACCTTCTCGATGGACGCGTCGAGGAACGTCGACACGTCGTAGTTGATCTCGTAGTCCATG
>CAZHGG010001065.1:0-2441 GCA_964531755.1 uncultured Polyangiaceae bacterium | reverse complement strand
GCCGTCGCCCCCGCGGCGCGGGCGAGCCCCCGCGGGGCGCCGATCCGCCGAGGCGCCGAGGTCGAGAGCGCGCGTGTGTTCAGTGACCGAGCCACCGTCCCTACCTACCTCCTTTCGCCACGACGCGCCGTCAGTTCTCCGGCACCGCGAGCCCGGTCTCGGCCGGGTCGAGGAGGCTGCCGATGTTGTTGACGAGGGCGTCGCGCGCGGCGAGCTGGCCTGTCGTGCCGGTGAACTGCCACTCGAGGTACTTGACGATCGACGAGTGCTCCATCACCACGTGCGAGACGTGGTTCTTGCGGGCGAAGCGGCCGATGGCGAAGAGCGGCACGCGCGTGCCGAGCCGCTCGCCGTCGGCGGGGCTCGCGCCGCCGGGCGGGCCGACGTGATCGAAATACCCGCCGCCCTCGTCCCAGGTGAGCAGGATGAGCGTGTTCTTCCCATAGGGCGACGCGAGGATGCGGTTCACCGCGGCGTCGATCCACGCCACTCCGAGGGAGATCTTCGTGCCGTATCCGGGGTGCTCGGTGTGATACCCAATCGGCTTGACGAACGACACCTCCGGGAGGGCGCCGGCGTCCAAGTCCACGTAGAAATCGTCCCAGTCGCGCAGGAACGCCGGGTTGTCGGTGAACTGGCGATAGTAGTTGAAGGGGATGTCCGACGGGTCGTACGCGCACGGGTAGACGGCATAGAGCGGGTTCAGGCTCTTGCAGTCGGGCGGGTCCTTCGGGCACGGCTTCGCGTCCCGCATGACCTTGTAGCCCTCGGCGTAGAACTTCACGCGGTGACCCGCGTCGAGCAGCACGTCCGCGATGGTCGTCTGGCCCACGAACTGCTTCTTGTTCGCGAACGGCCGGCACCCTTGCCCGATCGCGTCCGGGAAGAGGTCGTTGTCGATGAACACCTTCCGCGCCACCGCGAAGTACATGTCGTTCGACGACGTCTGGCCGATGATCGACTGGAAGTAGCGGTCGCCGAGGGCGTACTTCTGCGCCAGGGCGTGGTACGGCGCGACCACCGAGTCGGGCGCGATCGCGAAGTTCTTGGGGTTCGCGCAGGAGGTCCCCGTCACGAACCGATCCATCTTGCCGCCGTTCATCTCGGCGGCCTCGCAGTCGTACGAGTGGTCGGGGTCGTAGTCGGCGTTCGCCGCGTCGTCGAGCACCCGCGGCGACGCCCCGGAGGGCTCCTTGTCGGGCGCGGCCTCGCAGCACGCAGGCCCGGCGGTGCACGTGGGGTTCGAGCCCGGCGGGGCCTTGCAGTAGCGCCCAAAGTAGGTGTCGAACGTGTGGTTCTCCTGCATGAGGATCACCACGTGCTCGATGCGGGAGGCCACCGGGCCCGGGGCTGGCGCGTCGCCCCCGCCCTCGGGCGCGCCGGCCTCGAGCTGCGTCGGATCGGGGGTGCCGCTCGGCAGACCCGTGAGCGGATCGACCGCGGGCGGGTCGGCCGAGGAGCCGCAGGCCGCGATCAGCGTGGCGAGCGCGGCGACGAGCGGGGGGACCGCGAGCCCCCGCGAGGCGGAGAGGGGAGACATCGCCCACAGCCTACGAGCGAACGGTGCCGCGCGCGACCCGCAAACCGGCTGGGCTGAGGCGGAGCCCCGTTCCGCCCGGTCCTGAGTCGTCCGGCGATGCGGCACGTCTCGTGAGGAGGCGAAGGCGGGTCCGCGGGACTTCCGGCTCGATTCACGTGGGCACCGCCTGGGACCGCGCGGCCGCTTTGGGCGGCGTGGCCCCGACCCGCGTGGGCCGCCGCCGCGCGCGTCGTTCTCGCTCGAAGTTCTCGGCGGCCCGAGTACGCTCCCCAGCATGAGGAACGTGTGCGCGGCGACGGCCGCGATCGTCGCTGTCGGGCTCGCGCTCGCGTGCTCGTCCTCACCGCCCCCCGCGTGCGAGGGGAGCGCCTGCGCCGAAGATCGCGCGATCTACGTCGCGCCTGACGGCCTCGACACGCAGCCGGGCACGCGCGACGCGCCGGTCGCGACCGTGCGCGGGGCGCTGCGGCTCGCCGCCTACGCGGGCCGCCTTCGGATCGTGCTCGCCGAGGGGAAGTACACGGAGGGGGCGCCCGTAGTGTGGGTCGACGGCGTGGCCCTCGAGGGGGGCTTCGCGCGGGCCACGTGGGAGCCGGGTGGGGGCCCATCCGAGCTCGCGGGCGCCACGATCGCGCTGGTCGCGACGCGCCTCACGCAAGGCGGCTCGCTCTCCAACGTGGTCGTGCGCGCGCAGGGGTCGTCGTCGCCCGAGGTGCCGTCGGTCGCGCTTTGGGTGAGCGACCTGGCGGAGGGCGCCTCGTTCCGCGTGGCCGCGGGCGCGAGGCTGTTCGCCGGTGCCGGCGGAGACGGCGCGCCGGGCGCTCCGGGGCGGTCGTCTGGCACGCTCGACGGGCCGCCGGGCCGCGATGGCAGGCCCGGGAGCGTCGACGGCGAGATCGAC
>CAZHGG010001064.1:0-2442 GCA_964531755.1 uncultured Polyangiaceae bacterium | reverse complement strand
GCACTTGCACTGTGCACGCGCCGCGGCGCTCGGTGGGCGCGTCGAGGTCGCCGCCTGCGTCGGCCGCGGCGAGCACGGCCGAGAGCGCGCCCCGGGTGAGGGCCACGGTGAGCGCCCCAGCGCCGTCCTCGTGGCTCGCGCCACCCGCGCCGCGCGCGACGAGCTCCGCGGCGAGCGCCGGGAGCCGCGCGAGGACGCCGGCGCGGTCGTCGCCCTGGCTCGCGCGGAGCAGGGTGAGGAGGGCGCCCCACGCGCCGAGGAGGGCCGGGGCCGAGGGGTGGCTCGCGAGCAGCGCGTCGAAGGCCGGCCAGCGGAGGAGCGCCGCCTCGGTCAGCGCGGCGCCCTCGGAGCCGTCGTCGCCCGCTGCGGCGAAGGCCTCGAGCACCGCGAGCGCGCTCGGCTCGTCCGGGCCCGACCACGGGAAGGCGGCGTAGTCGAGGTGGTTGGCGAGCGGGAGCGTGAACACGAAGGCCTCGAGCGGCGTCCGCTCCTCGCCCTTCTCGGCCTTCTTCGGATCGCAGCCCGCCTCGAGGAGGCGCACGAGGACGCGGTGCTTCGCGAGCGTGCGCAGCCGCTGGCGCGCGGCGGCCGCGGCGTTCCGCGCGAGGGCCTCGGCGAGCTGCTCGGGGGGATCGTCCTTGAAGAGCTTCCGCAGTTCCTCGTCTGCGCTGACGCGATCACGCAGCTCTCGCGGCGCGAGCTGACCGAGCACGCGCTCCGCGTCCGCGACGGCCGCGACGGCGGGGTCGGCCATGAGCTCCGCGAGCCGCGCGTCGACAGCCGCCGCGTCGAGGTCCTCGGCCGTCAGCGCGGTGAGCAGCTCGCGAAACCCGCGCGCGAGCGCCTGGTACTCGGGCGACGTCTTCTTCGGGGCCTTGAGCGGCTTCTTCGCCGGCGGGGTCTTCGGGGCCGCCGGGGCCGCGGGGCGAGGAGCGACCTCGGGAGCGGCCTCGGGGGCGGCCGGTGGCGGGGACGGCGCGGCCTGCGGAGCGGGCTCCTCGAGCGCCGGGGCCAGCACCTCCGCGTACCCCTTCTTGGTCTTCTCGGCGACGAGCTTCTCGTAGAGCTTCCGCGCGCGCGCCGGGTCGCCCTCCTCCTTCTGCGTGGTCTGCCCCGCGCTCCCGAGGCGCCCGTAGCGCGTGCACACCGCGCCCCCGTCCAGCCAAATTTCCCAAAATTTCCGGGACGTTCCATCGATCAGCTCGAACCTGCGCGTCGCCATTCTTCGCGTGCTCCTCGGCGCCGCGTCCGCCGGCGCCCGAGCTTCTACGGCAAGCTCAGCCGTCATCTTCCCGGGGGCGGTCACACTTCGCGCCCATCGCGCGACGGGGGGAGACAGCCTCGGAGCCCGCATGAAGCCTCGCACGATCCTGACCACCCCTGTCCTCGCCGTCGTGGCGCTGTCCCACGCCGCGTGCTCACGCACAGTCGAGGCGCCGAGCTCGCCCCGCCCGGAGGCCGCCTCGCCGCCGAGCCCGGCCGCGATCGACTCCGCGATCGCGCGCGCGTCCGAACCCTCGACGAGCGCCGAGCCCGCGCCCGCGCCCGGCGCCGACGAAGACCCGGCGCTCCGGGCCCTGCGCGAAGAGCTGCTGAACAGCGGCCGCGTCAAGGCGCTCGCGGCGATCGAGCACTTCCGCCCTCTCTGCGACAAGGACGGGTACCCGCTCGTGGGGAACGTGCTGCGAAAGAGCCCGCACGCCGAGTACCAGCCGAGCCAGCTCTGCGCCGAGGTGCGCAAGGCGCGATGACCGCGCGGCTCTTCGAGCTCGAGGCGGTGGGCGGCCCGTGGGGGCGCCGCCTCGCGAGGCGCCGCGCCGGGCTCGACGCGCTCCCGTGGGACGAGCCGCTCGCGACCCCCTCGGCGGAGGCGGCGCGGGCGGCGCGGTGGGTGTGGACCCAGAGCGCGTTCAGCGAGTACGCGAGCGCAGCGGCGTTCGCCGAGATCGCCGCGTGCCTGCTGGCGGCTGGCGCGCCGATCGATCTCGTCGCCGCCGCGGGCGAGTTCGTCGCCGACGAGGTCCTGCACACCGAGCTCTGCGCGCGCGTGGCGATGGCGCTCGGCGGCGCGGTGCCGCTCGAGGTCGACCTCGAGCGCCTCGTGCGCCCGCCCAGCGGCGCGCGACCGCGGCGTCGGGCGGCGGAGCGCGTGGTGCGCACGTGCTGCGGGGGCGAGGCCCTCACGCTCCCGGTGCTGAAGACCGCGAGGGAGCGCTCCGCGAGCCCGCTCATCCGCGGCGTGCTCGCGCGCGTCGCGCGGGACGAGGGCGGCCACGCCGAGCTCGGCGCGTGGTTCATCGACTGGGCGTCTCCCCTGCTCACCGCCGAGGAGCGCGCCCGCCTCGGCGTGGTGGCAGGCGAGGCGCTGTGCGCGTTCGCGCCGATCTTCGCGGGCCCCTGCGCGCCCGGGGGCGACCTCGGCGTGCTCGCGTGCGACGCGTA
>CAZHGG010001063.1:0-2443 GCA_964531755.1 uncultured Polyangiaceae bacterium | reverse complement strand
TCGAGTCTCTCCGGTGCTTCGAGGCCGCCGCCCGCACGCTCCGCTTCCGCGAGGCTCGGGCACCCCGCCGCGGCGTTCACGAGCTGCCTCACCGCCACCGTGCAGGTCGCGCCGCCGCGGCACGCCTGCGGGACCGCGAGCGGCGCCGAGATGACGCGCGCGGCGGTCGCCTGGTCGTCCGCCACCTGGAAGACCCCGCCGAGCTGGGCGCCCGCGGCGTTGAGGACGACGACCTGGAAGCAGCCGAGGCTCGTGTCGCCCGCCCCGTCGGCGAAGGACACGTTCAGGGTGGTCGTCCCCTCCGGGTACGCCTTCGCCCCCGCCGCGGCGACCCCGCCGCAGGGCGGGTTGGCGTTGAGGCTGTCGCTCGCCGAGCGCGCCGGCGGCTCGGTGACCCGCACCTTGGCGAGCGCGGCCCGCGGGAGCCAGGCGAGGACGACGGCGGCGGCCAGGGTCATGGCTCGGGTGCGCATGCGCGTACATGTTAGCACGCGGGTCCGCCAAACCGCCTGGCCCGCGGGCTCGTCCGTGGTGGTATGTACGCGGGGTCGTGCCAGGCCCCGAAGACGTCAAGCCGGTTCTCCTCGGGCGCTACGCGCTCGTCGCCAAGATCGCGGACGGCGGCATGGCCACGCTCTACCTCGGGCGGGCAGCCGACGGCGGGCCCGACGACCTGGCCGCCCTCAAGGTCATCAAGGAAGGGCTGACCGGCGACGCGGTGTACGAGGCGATGTTCCTCGATGAGGCGCGGATCCTCTCCATGGTGTCGCACCCGAACGTGATCCGCACGCACGGGTTCGGGATCACGCCCGGCGGGCACGGCTACATCGCCATGGAGCTGCTGCTCGGGCGCACGCTCGCCGACGCCTGGGACGACCACGCGCGCGACGACGAGACGATGCCCCTCGCGCTCGGCGCGTGGATCTGCGCGCGCGTCGCGGAGGGGCTCCACGCGGCGCACGCGCTCCGCGACGAGAACGGCGAGCTCTTGCGGATCATCCACCGCGACGTGAACCCGAGCAACGTGTTCCTGACCCACGACGGGCAGGTCAAGCTCATCGACTTCGGGCTCGCTCACGCCCGGAAGCGCGCGGCGAAGACGGGCGACGGCATCGTGAAGGGCAAGATCCCCTACCTCGCGCCCGAGCAGGCGAAGCGCACCGACATCGACCGCCGCGTGGACATCTTCGCCCTGGGCGCCACGCTCTGGGAGGTGTGCACGGGGAGGCGCCTGTTCAAGCGCGACACCGACGCAGGGACGCTGCAGGCCGTGCGTGACGCCGACATCCCCGACGTGAAGCGACTCCGGCCCGACGTCCCCGACGCGCTCGCCGCGATCGTCCACCGCGCGCTCGCAGAGAACCCAGACGACCGGTACGGCACCGCCGGCGAGCTCCATCGCGCCCTCGACGCGTTCCTCGAGGCCGAGTACGGGCACGTCGAGCGGACGGCGCGCGAGGCAGAGCTCGGCGCCTACCTCGACGCACATTTCCCGGGAGAGCGCGCGCGGCAGCTCGCGTGGGTCGCGGCGGCGCGAGGCACCCCCGCGGCGTCACCTCGGGCGGCGCCGAGCGTACCCCCGCCCGCCCCCGCGGTCGCGACCTCCACACCGCCGGGAGCCGGCGCGACCGAAAATCTGGGCCGCCCACGCGTCCCCGTCGCCGTGCTGGTGACCGTGGGCCTCGTCGTCGCGGTGCTGCTCTTCGCGCTGGCGGCGCTGCGGAGCTGAGGACGAGCGCCGACCGAGGGGCCGCCGCGATGGCGCTCAGGCCTTGCGGATGTACTCGAGGACCCGGCGGTCGCCGCGCTCGACGAACGCGAACTCGACGCGGTCACCCACGTCGAGCCCGTCGAGCTGCGCCGGCGTCGTGGGGTGAAACGCCATGGTCATCGCGGCCATGTAGCCCGGGATGTCGTCGTGAGCGATGTTCACGTAGCGACGCGCTTTGCCAAACGATTTGACGGTGCCTCGGGCGGCGTAGCGGTCCGCTGCGCGGGCGGCGCGAGGCGCCGCGGCGAGGAGGGCCGCGACGAGGCCGAGAGAGAACGCGCGACGGGTGGCCATGCGAGCGAACCTAGCGCCGAGCGCCCCGCGGTCAAGTGACCGTCGTCACGCGCGCGACCGTCAGGTGAAGGTGAGCACCCCCGCGATGCGCAACCCCTCGAGGAGCTCGAGCGCGTCGTCGACGGGGAGCCCGGTGATGTCGAGGATCGCCTCGACGTTCAGGCGGCCGTCGACGAGCGACACGATGTAGCCCTCTCTGTGGTCGAGCATCGCGTCGCGGAAGCGATCTTCCGAGAGCGCGCGGCGAGGCACGCGGCGCAGCACGAACGGGTCGCCGAGGAGGCTCGCGGACCCGAGGCGTGGCCGCAGCTCGGCCGACGCGGCGCCGCCACGGCTCTCCGGCGCGGCCATGCGGTACGAGGTGGGGCCGTCGGGCTC
>CAZHGG010001062.1:0-2448 GCA_964531755.1 uncultured Polyangiaceae bacterium | reverse complement strand
ACAACGCGTGGCACGTGAACTACCACCTCGGTTTTCGCTGCTGCAAGAGCGTGCCGTAGCGCACGGCGGCCCGCGTGCCCCTCAGGGCGCGTCCAGGAGCCGCGTGACGCGGTCCATGACCTTGCGGGCGGAGGGGACGCCCTTGAAGACGTAGAGCGACGCGCGATCGTCGTCGAGGACGCCCTCGCGGACGCGGAGGCGCGCGCTGGCGCAGAAGACGACGCGCTCGCCCAGGCCGCGCTCGACGATCTCGACCCGGCGCCAGACGGCGTCGCGGCTCCAGAAGCCCAGCAGCTCGACGAACACGCGGCGATCGCCCCGCTGCACGACGAGATCGGGGACCACGAGGCCGGCGCCCGGCAGGTGCACGAGCTCGGCCGAGAGCACGCATCGCGCGCCACACGCCTCGGCGAGCGGCGCGAGCCCCGCGAGGAGCTTGCGTACGTCGTCGGACACGCCGGCCGCGTCGCCGGGCTCCGTCGCCCGCGCCGGAGCGCCGGCGCCGCCCTGCAGCCGCAGCCGGAGGGGCGCGCGCTCCTTGCCCCAGAGCAGGTCCGCCTCGAGCTCGTACGCCGTGAGGCGCTCGAGGGCGGGCACGAGCATGGCGAAGCCGAGCCCGTACCGGGTGACCGACTCGAACAGGCTGAACGGACCGTCGATGACGAGAGAGAAGGCGCCCTCGCCCGTGGCCTCGACCTCGAAGAGGAGCTTGTGGAATTTCAGCGTACGAAAGAACGCGCGGACCTCGCCCGCGTCGCGCGTGGTGACCGTGCACACGGCCCGCGTCGCGCGGAGCAGCGCGGCCTGGGCCTGCGCCGCGGCGAAGCCGTCGGCCAGGGCGTCGCCCGAGACCGCGGGGCCGGTCGCGAGGGTGTCGGCGTCGCGGAGATCGGAGAAGAGCCCGGCCTCGAGCGCGCCCGGCGACAGCCCGAGCGCCTCGGCCACGGAGGAGACGACGCCCTCCCGGTCGAGGAGCGTGCCGTCGGCGAGCGCGGCGCGCGCGGAGGCCGCGGCCGTGAAGAGCGCGCGCCGGAGCTCCACGGGGTCGTGGGCGGTGGCCGACGAGAACACGCACGCGTCGAGCACGAGCTTGCGCAGCGCGAGCACGACCCGACGGTCGAGCGCGCCGCCCGGGAGCGCCTCCCACGCGGCGACGAGGCGCTCCCGGCTCTGCCCCACGTGCGCGTGCGCCTCGCGGACGAGCGCCGAGGCGAGCGCGCGCGCCGCGGCCTCCTCCTCGGGCCGCAACGCGCGCAGGCGCAGCTCACCCTTGAAGCGACGCGCCACGACGAGATCAGCGGTAAGCACTGTGCTCCCGCCGGCGCTCGCTCGTGAAGGTCTCGCCCGTGGCCTGCGTGACGAGCTCGTAGAGGACGGCGCGCTTGTCTTTCCCCTTGCGCAGCACCCGCCCGAGCCGCTGCACGTGCTCGCGCACCGACCCCGAGCCGGAGAGCACGATCGCGACGTTGGCCTCGGGCACGTCGACGCCCTCGTTCAGCACGCGCGAGGTGGCGATGACGCCGTAGCGCCCCTCGCGGAGGCCGGAGAGGATCTCGGCGCGCTCCTTCACCTTGGTCTGGTGGGTGATGACCGGCACGAGGAACCGCCGCGAGAGCGTGTAGGCGGTGGCGTTGTCTTGGGTGAAGAGGAGCACGCGATCGCGGCGGTGCTCGTGCAGGAGGTGCTCGGTGTAGGCGAGCTTGCCGCGCGCGGAGAACGCGAGCTCGCGCTGGCGACGGTAGGCGGCCATCGCGCGGCGGCCGGCCTCGGTGCGCGCCGAGAGCATGACGAACTCCGCGAAGCCGCGCGGATCGCCCATGCGGATGTGGTTCATCGAGAGGAACTCTCGGTACACCTTGCGCTCGCGCTCGTACTCGTCGCGCTCGTCGGGGTCGAGCTCCACGCCCACCTGCTCGGTCTCGTACTCGGCGAGGTAGTCTCCGGCCAGCTCCACGATGTCGCGCCGGTACACGCACGGCCCCACGAGCGCGTCGAGGAGCGCCTCGCGGCCGTCGGTCCGCTCGGGCGTGGCGGTGAGCCCCAGCCGAAACGGCGCGATGCACTGCTTGGCCGCGAGCGAGTAGGCCGCGCTCGGCAGGTGGTGGCACTCGTCGAAGACCACCAGGCCGAAGCGCGCGCCGAGGTGCTCCATGTGGATGTACGCGGAGTCATAAGTAGAAACGGTGATGGGGCGCACGTCGTGCTCGCCGCCGCCGAGGACGCCCACCTGCTCTCCGAAGGTGGCGGAGAGGAGCCCGTGCCACTGCCGCACGAGGTCGAGCGTGGGGGCGAGCACCAGCGTGGCGCGGCGCTTCTCGGTCATCGCCATCACGGCGACGTGGGTCTTGCCCGAGCCCGTGGGCAGGACCACCACGCCGCGACCGCGCTCGCGGCGCCACGCCGCGACCGCCTCGCGCTGGAACGGTCGCGCCTCGCGGTGGACGCGAG
>CAZHGG010001061.1:0-2453 GCA_964531755.1 uncultured Polyangiaceae bacterium | reverse complement strand
ACAGAAGGGCTACACCCCCGCGACCCCCGCGCAGCTCGAAGCGTCCAAGCAGACGGGGCAAGCCTTCGTCGAAGGCGCGGTGCGCGGCGGGCTCCTCGGGGGCGGTGATGCCGTCACCGTTCCGTTTCTTGAGGGGTACACCGGCAGGCCCGAAGCGCAGGTGCGGCAAGAGGTCAAGCTCCGCAAGCAGGAGAACCCTGTCGCGGCGGGCGGTGGCGAGATCGCGGGCGCGGTCGGCAGGTCCCTCGTCACGGGTGGCGGCGCGTCCGCGCTCGTCGGTGGCGGCATCAAGGGCGCGGCTTTCGAGGGCGGCCTCTACGGGCTCGGGTCGATGGTGTCCGAGAGCGCACTGGAGAACACTCCGCTCACGTCGGAGCGGCTCGCGGTCGGCTTCCTCGGCGGCGCGCTCGCGGGCGGCGGCGCGCACGCGGGCTTCACGCTCCTGGGCAAGGGCGTCTCCGCGGGTCTCTCGAAGTTCGGCGGGCAGGGGCTCAAGGACACGCTCGGCAAGGCCGCCGACGAGCTGGAGTGGCGCGCGCTGAGCGAGGGCACCAAGCGCTGGCGCGATCAGAACGAGCCTTTCAAGGACACCATTCTCAAGTTCGCGCGCGAGAAGGGCATCACCGGAACGATGGACGCCGCGCTCGACACGAAGACCGTGCAGAAGGCGCAGGCGGTCGCGAGCGACTACGCGACGAAGATCTCCGGGCAGATGGACGACCTCGAGCGCATGGTCCCGCTGAAGAACAACGACAAGCTTCGGATGGAGCTTGTCAACTTCGTGGAACAGCGCCTCGACGATGAGTTCGGGATGAACCCCGCGTTCAACGAGACGCTCAAGCCCATCAAGGCGATGACCGAGAGCATCGCGAACGAGCGAGGGCACACATGGAAGTCGGTGTGGGACTTTCAGTCGGCGCTCTTCAAGGACACCCCGGTCACCGGGCTCTCGCCTGCCGCTGCACAGGCTCGTGAGGAGACTCGTCAGGCGGTGCGTGACTTCGTGTTCGACACGGTAGCCGCTGGCGCGGACATGCCACCCGGCCTTGCCGCGTCGATGCGGAAGACCGGACAGGAAGCACGCGCGGCACTCGCCATCACGAAGGCGATCGCCAATCGCGCCTCGTCCATCGAATCGTCAGGCGGTGTCGCGGGGCTCGGCTCGCTCAAGTCCCTCGGCGTAGGCGCGATGACGGGCTTCGTCACGGGCAATCCGCTGGCGGCTCTCGCAGGCGCGGTGGCAGAGACGCAGATCCGCAAGCGCGGCGGCTTCCTCGGCGCGACGGCGCTCCGCGCACTCGCGGACAGCAGCGTCACCAAGGGCGTCACCGGCAACCTCCAGAAGCACATCAGCACCATCCTCGCGACCGCCCCGGAGATCCTCGGCGCGTACCGCTACCCACTCGCGCAGGCGGCGGCGCAGGGCGCGGACGCACTTCTCGCGGAGCACATGCGGCTCGCGAGCGGCCCCACCGGGCAGGACTACCTCGCGCGCACCGCGCTCCCGGTCGAGACCCCCGAGGAAGTGGACGCCGCGGGACAGCGTCTCGCGGTGCTGGACGCCATCGCGCGAGCGCAGGACGGCTCGGACGTGGATCGCGCCATCGATGGACTCTTCGGGTCGGCCCCTGGGCGCAAGAGCGGAACCACCCCGCCGATCAGCGCAAAGGACTTCGAGAAGTACAAGCAGAACCTCGTGGCGGACCTCACGCAGCCCGAGCGCGTCTTCGAGGGCATCTCCCCCGAGCTTCGCGCGTCGGCTCCCGCGACCGTCACCGAGGCCGCGGCAAAGGCGCTTCAAGCCCGGCAGTTCCTGTTCTCGAAGATGCCGAAGAACCCCTACGAGGGGATGCCCGAGAGCGTCGCGCCTCCGTGGCAGCCCTCCGCGGCCGACCTCGATCGTTTTAGTAGGTACAAAGAGGCGGTCGAGCAGCCTGCTCGCGTACTGAAAAACATGAGCAACGGCTACATCGCCCCGGAGCAGCTCGAAGCCCTCCGCGCGGTGTACCCCGCCATGTACGCGGACCTCCAGCAGAAAATCGGCGAGCGGCTGGCGATGTGGAACAAGCCACTTTCGTACCAGCAGCGCCTTGCGTTCTCGGCCATCGTCGGACCCACGGCGCTCGGCATGACGCCGCAACAGGTGCAGGTGCTCCAGCAGACACAGGCACTTGCAACCAGTCCTCAAAACGTGCAGGGTGGCAGTGTAAAGCGGCCTGACGGTCGCCAGGATGTGAACGAGGACCAGATGACCACTGAGTCCGAGAAATTGGAGGCCCGGTGATGAAGAGCACCCCGAGTGTACTGGCGAGTTTCATTGGCGCGTTCGCTGTGGCGTTTGCCGTCGCGGCCTCGTCTACCGCAGAAGCCGCTGACCCCGTGGTTTGTGCGGTCACCACGTCCACCTCGACCGCGGCGACGACCGCGCTCCCTGCCGCGGGTCCCGGCGCATG
>CAZHGG010001060.1:0-2463 GCA_964531755.1 uncultured Polyangiaceae bacterium | reverse complement strand
CGGGCGGGGGGCGCGCGTCCACGGGCGGGGCCGCGGGCCGCGGGCTCGCGTTCTCCACGGGCAGTGTCGTCGCCGCGCCCGCGCCGGCGAGCGCGGCGGGCGCCTCGAGGCCGATGGGGAGGGTCTGCAGGGGGCGCGGCGCCGGGGCCGCGGCGGCCGTCCCGAAGGGGCTCGTGTCCTGCGCGCCGTTGAGGATGTCGCTGAGGGCGCGCTCCAGCTCGGCGGTGAGCTCGCGCATGGACGGGAAGCGGTCCTCGGGCTTCTTCGCGAGGGCGCGAGCGACGAGCACCGCGAGGCGAAAGGGCAGCGACGGGTCGACCTCGGTGAGCAGCCGGGGCGGGTTGACCCGCCCGTCGGCGCCGTTGGGGTGCGCGCCGGTGAGCAGCTCGTAGGCGACGACGCCGAGGCCGTATTGGTCAGTCTGGGGGGTGACGGGGCCGCCCGCGAGCTGCTCGGGCGCCATGTAGCGCGGCGTGCCGAGCACCCGGCCCTCGAGGGTCTGGAAGGCGCGGGGCCCCGAAGACGGCGCGGTCTGCTTGGCGAGGCCGAAATCGAGCACCTTCACGAGCCCCGCGCGGGTGACCATGATGTTGGACGGCTTCACGTCCCGGTGGACGAGCCCCTTCTCGTGCGCGGCCGCCAGGGCGCGCCCGGCGTCGAGGAGCCACGCGAGGCGCTTGGTGATCGGGACCGCCTTGTCGCCCAGGTGGGGCGCGAGCGTCTCGCCCTCGACGTACTCCATGGCGATGAACGGGACGCCGTCGACCGTGCCGTAGTCGTACACGGCGACGATGTTGGGGTGCGTCACCATGGCCGCGAGGCTCGCCTCCCGGGCGAACCGCGCCGGGCCCTCGCCGGACGTGCGCTCCGGGAGCAGGACCTTCAGCGCGACCTCGCGCCGGAGCACGTTGTCGGTCGCGAGGTAGACGCGCCCCATGCCACCCTGGCCGATCTCGCGGTCGATGGTGTACCGGGAAAAGGTCTGACCTGGTGAGAGCTGCACGCGCCTCGACTATACCGGAAACTCGGGCGCGAGGCGGGCCCGCGCGACGTCGCTCGTCGCGTCTTTGGCGGTTGCCGGTGCGGCGGAAACCGGCATACTGCCTCGCTCCGGAGGCTCACCTTCATGCGAACGCGCCCGCTCTTTCTTCTCGGCACCTTCGCCGCGCTCGCCCTCGGCGGCGCCGCCTGCGGCGACGCCGCGCTCCCCGACAGCGACGACGCGAGCGCCGAGCCGGCGCTCCTGCCCGACGGGGCCCCGAACCCGAGCGCGACGTCGACCTCGACGTCGAGCAGCAACCCGCCCCCGCCGATCCTCCCGGACGGCGCGCCCAACCCCGAGGCAGGGCCACCACCCGCCGACGCCGGCCGCGACACCTCCACGCCCCCGGTCGACGCCGGCCGCGACACCTCCACGCCCCCGCCCGTCGACGCCGGCCGCGACACCGCGCCGCCACCCGTCGACTCGGGCCCGCCGCCCACGCCGGGCATCGTGGGGGCCAACGGCCCGGCCCAGTGGGACGCGCTCTCGTCCGCCCAGAAGGGCGAGGTGCGCACCATCCGCAGCGCGTTCCTGCACCAGTCGGTGGGGGGCGACCTGGAGGACGGCGCCCAGGGCATCGGCTACCGCTTCAACTACATCACGAGCTCGTCCACCGGCATGCCCGCGGGCCTGAACGGCGGCCTCTTCTCGACGGGCAACGGGAACCCGAGCGGCAAGGCCACCGAGTTTCGGAACATGGCCATCGCGAACAAGAGCAACCTTCGCGTCGCCATCATGAAGTTCGGGTACGCCGACGTGGTCGCCGGCAACCAGGCGACGGCGCGCTCGGCCTACCTGTCGGCGGTGACGGCCATCAAGGCGCAGGGCGTGCGGGTGCTCCACGTCACGCCGCCCTTCGTCTACAACGTGCCCAGCGAGAACGCGCCCAAGATGGAGATGCGCACGTGGATGATGTCCACGTTCGCCTCCGACGTCATCTTCGACCTCCAGGACATCGAGAGCACCGAGCCCAGCAGCGGCGCGCGATGCCAGCGCGGCGGCTCGTGGGAGATCTGCAACTCGGTGCGCTCCACGAGCGGCTGCCCGAGCCTCAACCAGGGCGTCGACTCGCCGTCGGGCCAAGGGCACATCTGCTACAACCCCCACGCCCAGCGCATCGCGAAGGCCTTCCTCTTCGCCATCCGCGAGGCGGGCAAGTAGCCGCCTAGGGGAGCACGATCCGGCCACCGCAGGGCACGTCGAGGCTCGCCACGCGCGGGTGGAGCCCCGCCCCCGCCACCTTCACCACGTGCCGCCCGCACGGCACGATCAGCGGGCCCGACCCGTAGGGGGTGAGCACGCCGTCGAGCCAGAGCTGCGCGCCCGCGGACGAGGGCGGCAGCTCGATGGCGCCCGTGAGCTTTGCCGGGCGCCCGCCCGTGACCGGCGGGGGGCTCGACGCGACCGTCGGCGGGGCCGGG
>CAZHGG010001059.1:0-2466 GCA_964531755.1 uncultured Polyangiaceae bacterium | reverse complement strand
CTCCCGCTCGGCGGCGGTCCTGCGCCCCGCGACCACGGCGCGGGCGACGCGGCAGGGGCAGGCGACGTGGCAGGCACGGGCGACGCCGGGGACGCGGAGGTTTTCTTCTTCGCCGTCGTCGACGCGGCGGGGCGCGCGGCCGCAGGCGCGGGCGCGCTCGTGGCGCCCGCGTCGACCTCTCGGTACCCCTTCTTCGTCTTTTCTTTCACGAGTTTGTCGAGCTCGGTCTGCGCGACCGAGTCCGACGCGTGCGTCTTCACCTGGGTCTGCCCCGCCGTGCCGATGCGGCCGAAGCACACGGTGACGGAGGCGCCCGCGCGCTCGACCTGCCAGAACTTGTTGCTCGTCCCCTCGCTGAGCTCGAACCTTCGCATGCGCCGAGCCTAACGTCGGCGCGCCGAGCGCTGCAACGGCGTCACCGTCCGCGCTCGGCACCACGCGCGCGTCGCCGCGCTGGCGTCTGCCGAGCCCGCGGCCCCTCCGCGGGCGGCGCGGCGGCGGGCCGGACGCCTGGCTCGCCATGTTACCCTTGTCCGCGTGAAGAAGCTCCCGGTCCTCGACGCGCCCTCGCTGCCAGCCCTCTACGCGCGCTGGATCGCGGAGGCCTCGATCGACCTCCCCGCGGAGCCGCTCGCCACCTGCGACGCCTGCGTGATGCTCGCGGCGCCCGAGGCCCCGGTGAGCGCCGTGTTCTTCGACGAGGTGACGAAGTGCTGCACCTACCAGCCCGCGCTGCCAAGCTTCCTCGTTGGCCAGGTCCTCTCCGACCCGACCGAGACTCGCTCACGCGACCTCTTGCTCCAGCGCATCGCCGCGCGCGAGGGTGTGACCCCGCTCGGCGTCGACACCCCCGAGCCTCTCCGCGGCGCGTACGAGGCCGTGATCCGCGATGGGCGCTTCGGTCGGGCGCCCGAGCTCGCGTGTCCCCACCTGTTGCCCGGCGCCGCCTGCGGCATCTGGCGGCACCGCAACGCGACGTGCGCGACCTGGTTCTGCAAACACGACCGGGCCGGCACCGGCGCGCGGTTCTGGCGCCGGCTGCGTGATCTCCTCGCCCTCGCGGAGGCGCGCCTCGCGAGGTGGTGTGTCCTCGAGGTCGGCATCGGCGACGTCGCGCTCGCGAGCCTCATGGGCATCACCGACGCGGCGGGTGATCGCGTGAAGGAGCCCCGCGCGGATCCCGACCGCGCGTACCGCGACCGCTGGGGATCGTGGGCCGGGCGAGAGGCCACCTTCTACGAAGAGTGCGCGGCGCGGGTGGAGGCGCTCTCGTGGTCCGACGTCCTGCGCATCGCGGGTTCCGACGCCGACCTCGGCCTGCGCCTCGTCCGCCACACGCGCGGCGCGCTCGACCAGGCAGCTCAGGCAGCTCAGGGCACCGCGCTGCGCATGGGCGACGTGGAGCTCGACCCCAGCGGGCGCGTGGTGCGCGGCTACTCGGAGTACGATCCGCTGGTGTTGCCCGAGGCGCTCGTGACGGCGCTCCCGCTCTTCGACGGGCGGCCGACGGTCGAGGTGCTCGCCGAGCTGTCGGCGCGTGGCCTCGAGCTCGACGAGGCGCTGCTGGGCGCGCTCATCGACTTCGAGGTGCTCGTGCCGCGGTGACTCAGCTCTTGATGTAGTCCAGCATCTGCTGCTGCAGCTTGTCGGCGGTCTTCGCCTTGCCGGAGCGCACCCCAGACTGCACCGAGACGCCGCCGCGCGCACGGGAGAGGTCGGCGAGGGTCAGGCGCTGCGGGGACGGGGCGTCGGGGGTCTTCATCGGCGCGAAGTATAGCGCGACGCCGCGCACGCGCAAGCGTCCGCCGGCGAGCCAAGGTCGGGATGTCCCGCGCCGAGTCCGTGCGATCCTCTCCACCGTGCGCGCTCGACTCGCCCTGCTCGCGTACCTCTCCGTGACCGCCGCGGCGTGCTCGCGGAGCGAGCGCGCGCCCAGCGCGGCGCGGGGCGACGACGCGTCCAGCGCCGCGGTGGCGCGCGACACTCCGGCCTCGAGCCACGGCGAGTGCGACGCACGCCTCGCGCGCCTCGAGGCAGCCCTCGCGTCCCACCTCGGCACCGTGCGACGCGCTGACGACCGGGTCGATCATCCACATCGGGCCGTGCGGGTCCGGGACCTTCCTGTGGCCGGTGCAGTCCACGTAGACCATCCGCCAGAGCGCCCCGATCTGGGACGCTGCGAGGCCGACCGTGTGCGGGTAGTGCGCCGCGGTGTCGGCGAGGTCCGCGGCCAGGCGTCGGGCGGCCGGTCCCGGCGCGCCGATCGCCACCGCCGGGGTCTTGAGCCGCCGGTCCGGGTACCGCAGGACGTCGCGAACCACGCCTAGATGACCTCGTCGGCGCTCGCGGCGACCGAGAGCTCGACGCGCTGCGCGGAGGCGACCGGAGCGAGGTGAGCGTGCAGGGCCAGGGCGGTCATCCCCTCCGGCAGCTCGCACTCGATGCCCAGCACGTAGACGGGCGGGT
>CAZHGG010001058.1:0-2471 GCA_964531755.1 uncultured Polyangiaceae bacterium | reverse complement strand
GAGGCGCCGCCCGCCGCGCCGCCCGCCTCGGCGACCCCCGACGCCGAGCCGCCGCCGCCGCCCCCGAGCCCTGGCTGCGGGGTCACGCCCGCGCGCACGGGGCTCCTCCCCAAGCAGGTCCTCGCTGTGGCCGGCAAGGAGCGCGAGCTCTTCGTCAGCCTCCCGGCGAGCTACGAGCCCCGCAAGGGCTACCCCGTCGTGTTCGTCTTCCACGGCGCGACCGACACCCACCCCGAGGCCCAGCGCGACTGGTTCGGCGTCGAGAAGGCCGCGCCCCCCGCCATCTTCGTCTACCCCCAGGCGCTGCCCCGCACCCGGGCCGACGGCACGGGCGGGCTCGTCACCCGGTGGGACCTCGACGCCGACGAGGACCTGCGCTTCACCGACGCCATCCTGGCCGAGCTGGCCGCCACCTACTGCGTCCAGCCCGGGCTCGCGTTCGCGACCGGGTTCAGCTCCGGCGGCAACTTCGCCCAGCAGCTCGGCTGCAAGCGGAAGAGCGCCATCCGCGCCATCGGCGCCGTGTCGGGTCCAGGCCCGTTCTCCACGAAGTGCGACGGGCCGCTCGCCGTGTGGATGACCCACGACGCCGACGACACGTCGCTGCCAGTGGCCGGCGCGCGCGCCTCGCGCGACTTCTGGATGAAGAAGAACGGCTGCGGCACCGAGCTCGTCCAAGACACCCTGCCCGAGTGCCAACGCGCGCCGGGGTGCCCGGCCGAGGCGCCCGTCGTCTACTGCGAGTCGAAGGGCGTCGGCCACGCGGTCGCGGCGTACGCGCCCAAGGCCGTGGCCGACTTCTTCGCCACGATGATGGTGGCCCGCTGACTCAGTGCCGCTGACTCAGTGCCAGAGGTCGAGCGCGAGCGGGGCGTCGAGCGCGGGCGACTCCTCCTCGGCCAGGTAGGGCCGCGACTCCGCGAGCCCGAGCGGCTTGTAGGTCTGCTCCGGGCCGGGGAAGGCGCCCGACTGCACTTCGGCGACGTAGGCCTCGAACGCGCCCACGGCTACGTCAGCCAAATGCGCGAATTGTTTTGCAAATTTCGGCCGATGACCCCGCACGAGCCCGAGCAGATCGGTGCACACGAGCACCTGACCGTCGCACCCGCGCCCGGCGCCGATGCCGATGGTCGGCACGCTCACCGCGGCGGTCACGAGCTCCGCGAGGTCGGGCGGGATGGCCTCGAGCACCAGCGCGAACACCCCGGCCTCCTCCAGCGCGCGCGCGTCGCGGAGCAGCTTTTCGGCCGCGCCCTCGGCCCGGCCCTGCACCTTGAAGCCGCCGAGCGCGTGGACGCTCTGGGGCGTGAGGCCGATGTGGCCCACGACGGGGATGCCGGCGCGCACGATGCGGCGCACGTGCTCGGCGACCTCTTCGCCGCCCTCGAGCTTCACGCTCTCGCACATGCCCTCTTTCATGAGCTTGCCGGCGCTCTCCACAGCCTGCGATGGGGACACCTGGTAGCTCATGAACGGCAGATCGCCCACGAGGTGGGCGCGCCGGAGGCCCCGCGCGACGGCGCGGCAGTGGTACGCCATCTCGTCGAGGCTCACCGGGATCGTGTTCGACAGGCCCTGAACGACCATCCCGAGCGAGTCGCCGACCAGCACCATGTCGACCCCGGCCTCGTCCACGAGGGTCGCCATCGTGAAGTCGTAGGCGGTCACCATCGCGATCTTGGGGCCGTCGACCTTGCGCGCGCGGAGCGCGGGAACAGTCACCTTCACGACGCGGCTCGACGCGCCAGCGGTATTTGCGTACATTTCAGCACCTCCGGGTCGCGGCTCGAAGCGAGTCCACGCCTGCGTGGAGCGTAGCGCCCTCGGGCGCCGCCGCACAGCCCAAATGCGCCGCGCCCCCGCCCCGCGGGCGTCGAGCCGATTGAAGTCCCCGGGGGGAGGCACTAGCGTCGCGCCCGTGCGCTCCCCTCGCCTCGCCTCGCCGCCGGCCCTCGCGCTCTTCGGCACGCTCGCGTTCGTCGCCGCGTGCGACCGCGCGCCCTCGGCGAGCGGTCTCGCCGAGTGGACCCCCGCGGATCACGACCCGTCCGGCGCCGCGCCGAGCCCCACGCAGAAGCCCGCCGCGCCGCGCGCGCCGCGGGATGAGGCCGAGCACCTGGCCGACCTCACCTGGGGCGCCCAGTGCGCCCAGTGCCACGGGCCCGAGGGCCGCGGCGACGGCCCGTCGGGGCCGATGGTCAAGGCGCCTGACCTCACGCGGGCCGACTGGCAGGCCCGCGTGAAGGACGAGGAGCTGGCCGCGACCATCCGCGCAGGCCGTGGGCAGATGCCCAAGTTCGACCTGAGCGACGCCGTCATCGGCGGCCTGGTCAAGCGCATCCGGAAGAGCCGTGCCCCCTGACGACGACGGGCCCCCGTCCGGCGCGACCCCCGACGCCGAGCACAACCGATCCGCCCGCGAGCCCCTCGCCCCCCCCCTCGGCCCCACCCCGGTCCCCGCCGGCGCCCGG